>DATBBS010000257.1:0-15113 GCA_036270895.1 Xanthobacteraceae bacterium | reverse complement strand
ATCGGCAGCGAGACGCTCGCCTCGCTCGAAGGCCTCGGCCATCGCATCGTCCATTTGGCCGAGGGCATGGAGATGGCGCGCATGTTCGCCTACATCGCCTTCGTGGTGGCGATCGCGGGTATTCTCAATGTCGTGGTCTCGAGGCTCGAGGCGCGCGGGCGGCGGTCGCAATGACGGCGCTTCCCCGGGCCATGCGGAGCCCCGGCGTGGCGCGCCTCGGCGTGATCCTCTGCTTGCTCGCCATCTGGGAGGTCGCCGCCCGCTGGGTGGTCGATCCGTTGTTTCTCGCGCCACCCACGGCCGTCGTCATGGGGCTGGGCCGCGTGATCGGCACGCGCGGCGTTCCCGGCGCGCTCGGGATCACGCTTTATGAGCTCGGTATCGCATTCGTGCTCTCGGTCGCGATCGGGCTGGTGGTCGGCCTCGTGGTCGGGTTGCATAATTTCTCGCGTCGCAGCTTCATGCCGATCATCCTGCTGCTCTACGGGACCCCGCAGGTCACCGTGCTGCCGATCTTCATCCTCTATTTCGGTATCGGCCCGGCCTCCAAGATCGCCTTCGGGGTCACCCACGGGATGTTTCCCATCATCGTGACGATCGCGGCCGGGGTGCAGAACATCAAGCCGATCCTGCTGGTGAGCGCGCGGTCGATGGGCGCGAATTTCTGGCAACAGCTGCGTTACGTGGTCTTTCCCCACATGATTCCGAGCTTCTTCACCGGCATGCGGCTCGGCATGACCGGGGTGCTGCTCGGCGTGCTCCTGGCCGAGCTCTACGTCTCGACCGCCGGCATCGGCTATTTCACCACCCTGTTCACCCAGAATTTCGACCCGACGAGGCTTCTGGGCCTGATCGGCATGCTGGCCGCCATGGCGATCGTCCTCAATGAAGGCGTGCGCCGCCTGGAAACAAGATACGCGCGCTGGCGCGACTGAGAGGGTTCATGTCCGGAAAGCTGAAGCTGACGGTGGCCTGCGGCGACTATGAGATCGTCCGCGCGCTGAAAGAAGGTGCCGTGCAAGCCGACGGGATCGAGCTGGTCATGCTGACCGGCATGGGTTCGAAGGAGCGCCACTGGCGGATGGCGCGCAAGGCCGAGTTCGACGTCTGCGAGGTCAATGTGGGCGGCTATTTCATGTCACGCGATCGCGGCGAGGCGCTTACCGCGATTCCGGTCTATCTCCACCGCCGCTTCCGCCACGGCTTCGTCTTCGTCAACGCGGCGGCGGGCATCACGGCGCCCAAGGACCTGATCGGCAAGAAGATCGGCGGCACAAACTTTCAACCGGCCTCGAACATCTGGATGCGCGGCATTCTGGAGGAGAATTACGGCTTTCCCCACAAGAGCGCGACCTGGGTGGTGGAGCGCGAGGAGGACGTCAAATTCGACATCCCCAAGGATCTCCGCATCGAGAAGATCGCGGCCGGCAAACGGCTCGACGTCATGCTGGCGGAGGGTGAGATCCCGGCCATGCTGTCGCCGACCTTGCCGAAGCGCTTCATCGAGGGCGACAAGCGCATCGTGCGTCTCTTCCCCGACTACAAGAAGGTCGAGCTGGACTATTTTCGCAACACCGGCATCTTTCCGATCATGCACGTCACCGTGGTGAAGCAGGAGATCGTCGACAAATATCCCTGGGTCGCCGTCAACCTCACCAAGGCGTTCGAGGAGGCCAAGAACCTGGCCTATCGGCGCATGGCCAATCCGCGGGTGGTGCCGCTCGCCTGGATCAGGACCGCCTGGGAAGAGCAGGAGGAAGTGCTCGGCCCCGACCCCTGGGCCTATGGGCTCGGTCCGGCCAACCGGAAAAACCTCGAGGCCATTCTGCGCTACACCCGCCAGCAGGGGCTGATCAGGAATCCGACGACCATCGACCAGCTTTTCGTCGACACCGATCTGCAGGACGCCGGCGGTCCGGATGAGCCGTTTTGAGCAATAGTTTCGGTCGTCATGCCCCGCGCAAGCGGGGAACACCCTGTGGGTCTATGGGTTAGTGGATTGTCCGCTTGCGTGGGGTTTCTATGGCTTCCGCCGGGGTTTGCGCCACCGACACCAAATTGCACAATCGGATGAAACGCCCCATGCTAGACGTCGGGCGGCATTGGCACCCCGAAGGGGGCGTTGGCGGGGACCTTGCGGTTCACTCCAGAGGAGAAGGCGATGACCAAGCAGAATGCAAATGGTGGCAAACAGCAGATTTCGCGCGAACAGCTCGCGGACCTGCTGAACGAGGACCTCGCGCGCGAATACCAGGCCATCATTTCCTACGTGGTTTATTCCCAGGTGCTCAAGGGCGCCGAGTATATGAACATCGCCGAACAGCTCGAAACGCACGCCCAACAGGAGCTGAAGCATGCGCTGACGATTTCGCGCCAGATCGATTATCTCGGCAAGATGCCGACCGCCACGGCCAAACCTGTCCGCCTTTCGGAAAAGGCGAAGGACATGCTTCGCTTCGATCTGGAAAACGAGAACGAGACGATCCGGAACTACCGCGTGAGGGTCCGGCAATGCGAAGCGCTCGGCGAATTCGCCCTGGCGGAGCAGATCCGGCAGATCCTGGTCGAGGAGCAGGACCACCAGATCGATCTGGCGACGGCGCTCGGGGAGGACGTTCCCGTCCTCAAGGACCCGGCGTGACCGGATTTGGTTTCGGCCACGCGCCCGACGGCATACTCGGCGCATCGGGTGGGAGGCGCTTGCACCATCGGCAGTCAGGTCTTCCCTCGCTGCGCCGATCCCTGTTGTGCGCGCGCCTGCCGAGGCGTTTTCCCTGTCCAACGCTTGAACGCATGCGCGAATGCGCTGTTTTCCCGGTAACCGAGAAGCCACGCAATCTTGGAGATCGACAAGCCGGAATCGGCCAAATATTGCTCGGCGAGTTCGCGCCGGAGGCTTTCCACGACCTCTGAGAAGGTCAGACCTTCCAAGGCGAGCCGGCGGGCGAAAGTTCGCTGGCTGAAACGCAACCGGCGGGCAATTTCGCCGGCCCGCGCCCTCCCGTGCGGCAACAGTGGGACAACGGCATTCTCCACTTGCGATCGGAACGAGCCTCGGTTGGTCGGCCGCCGCGAAAGAGCCTCTTCGCAAGATGCGATCAAGAGTTCGTTGAGGTAAGGGTCTGCGCTCACGACCGGCAGATGGCTTGTCGTTATGGCGAATGTCACTTCATCCATCGTCGCGCCGAATTCGATATCGCCGCCAAAGAACGCCGCTAATTCGGAAAGACCGCTGTCGCGGTGGTGGATAAATCGCGCGCGGATCGGGACCAGGCGGCGGCCTGTTAACTGCCGGCACAATCTTATCAGCAACGTCATGACGAACTCGATTTGATGTCGATCCGAATGTCGTGCAACACCGACGTAATCGACCGAGATCTTGATCTCTTCGCCTTCCAGATATCTGACGGATACGCCCTCATTGACCATCGAGCTGTAGCGAGCCGCGCGCTGCAGGGCCTCACCCAAAAGTTCCGAGGAGGCCGCAACATAATAGATCCATCCCAACTCTCGAAGATCGACGGGTTGAGCGAGATGAAATCCGAGTAGCTGGTCGTGCAGGGTGTTCGCGGCGAGATTCAGAAAGCGGATCTGATGTCGGACATCGAGGCGCGCGTCTCGATTGTCGATTTGTTGCTCTCGCAGACCCGCTTCCTTCAACAGGGGTTTCGGGTCGATCCCGGCTTCGGATGCGCGTGCGTGGGCGAGCCGTGTTACGGCGCCCGCGGCAGTGGGAATGGCGCGGAAGCTACGCACGCACTGTCCCTTTGATGGTCGGCCGCCATCACAGCAGGTTGGCACGCACCGACAAATCTTTGGCTCAGGATAACAAGACGCTCGCGCGAAGTCTCATATATATGCCGGGTCCGCCGGTCGCTTCGCCGACCGACATAAAATCCAGCCGAAACAGTGCAACGCCACGCGGCCGCGCCGCGGGGCTGCATTTATTCTTGGACCAATTGCAATGCCAATGTCTTTCAATGGAGTTTCAGCGGCACCCCTTCCCAGGGTCGTGGCGGTGGTGGACGACGATCCTGGAATGCTGAAAGCAATGAGAGAGCTATTGCGGGTGCTCGACTATGACACCGAGCTCTATGTCTCGGGCGAAACATTCATTTCGTCGGCCGCAGCCAGTCAGGCAAGCTGCCTCCTCGTTGATGTCCAGCTCGGCGGCATGTCCGGTATCGAGTTGCGGCGCCGACTCGCGGCTTCCGGCTTCGCCAGGCCCTTCATCTTCATGACCGGCAGCGACAGTACGATCATCCTCAAGGAGGCGCTCAACGCAGGGTGTGTCGCGTTGCTCCGCAAGCCGTTTTCGGCGAGTTTACTGAAGGACGCGATCGACAAGGCGCTGGATTAGGGGCGGCGGCGAGGCTTTCCGGGGCGCGGCTGAGCGTGCCGCCGCCCCGGAAGCCTTTGCATTGACGCGAACGATATCAACGGGTTATCAACCTTCCGGAACGAGGTTCCACGAGCGCAAGCGCTCTTCCGAGAACCAGCCGGGAGAGTGGGCGCGTTTATCCGCACACAACTGATCCGCAATGGGCTTGACCTTCGACGAGCGCCTCACAGCGATCTGCGCCCGCTTGCACGACCGCCGCATCGATCTCATCCTCGTGATCCACGATGGGGCGCATTTCATCGAGACGCCCAACCCGGTGATGGTGCTGAGCGGCTTCAAGTCGCTCGGGCCGGCAATCTGCCTGCTTGACCGCGCCGGGGCGACGACATTGATCGTCGCGCCCGCGTGGGACACCGGGCGGGCGCAAGCCCTTTGTCCCAAGGCCCGTGTGATCGGCACCGACGATGTCGTGGATGGGCTGGCCGCGGCGCTTCCGAAATCCGGCAAGGCGACGATCGGGACCGCCGGTCTGGCGGTCGCGCCCTTCGGTCTTGCCCAGCGTATCGTGGATCTCGTGCCGGATGCCGTGGCGGCCGACGATATCGTGTTCGACGCGGCGGCGCGCAAGACCCACGACGAGATCGCCTGGGCGCGGGAGGCGACGCGCATCGCGGAGCTCGACTACCAGCATCTGCTGGAGGTCGCGCGTCCCGGTATGAGCGAGGATGAGCTCGCGACGGAAATCAGGTGGCATTCGAAATCCCTCGGCGCCGAGGACAATTTCGTGCTGCTGTGCGCGAGCCCGCATAATCGCGCGGTGGCGCCGTCGAACGGGCGGCACGTCCGCGACGGCGACATCATCCTGGCGGAGATCACGCCAAGCTACTGTGGCCAGCTCGTCCAGATCTGCCGCACCATCGTGGTCGGGCCGGCGCCGGATCTGCTCCGGCGCAAATACGCCCTGGTGGTCGAGGCGATGAATGCCGGGATTGCGGCGGCCATTCCGGGCGCCCGCATGGCCGACGTCTGCGGCGCCGTCAATGCGGTGCTGGAGCAGCAAGGCTATGGCGAATATTGCCACCCGCCGCATATCCGCCGGCGCGGCCACGGGCTCGGCTTTGCGTCGATGCGCCCCGGCGACGTGGCGCTCGATAACGCCACGGTCCTGGAGCCCGGCATGGTGTTCATGATCCATCCGAACCAGTACCTGCCCGAGACCGGCTATCTGCTGTGCGGCGAGCCGGTGCTCGTCACCGAGACGCGGGCCGAGCCATTGACGCACCGGCAGGCGGCGCTCGCCGAGTTGCGCTGACGGGCCCGCACATGTTCACCATGCATCCGACGCTGCTGGTAGGGCCGGCCGACTGGGATGCGGTCCGGATGCCCAAGGACGAGTTTCTGGGCCGGATCGCGGCGTTTTGGCGGGCCTGCGATCCGGAAATATCCGCCGCGATCGTGTATGGCGATGCTCGCAGTCATTCCGAGCTCGCTTATCTCACCCACTTCACGCCCAAGCTCGAGCCCGCCATCGCGTTGATCGGGCGCACCGGTGCGCCCCGCCTGCTGGTCGGCGGCGGCGTTAACATGCTGGCGGCCGCCAGGCCGCTGACCTGGATCGAGGACCTGTTGCCGCTGCGCGACGCGGGCGCCACAGTGACGCGCTGGCGGACCGAGCTGGGTTCGCAAGCGCTCGCGCTGCTGAACGGCGACGCCATGCCGTTCGGCTTGCGGCAGAGCATCGCCACGACGCTCGGAACGCCGACCGACATGACGGAGACCGTCGCCGCCGCGATGCGCCGCAAGAGCGGGCGCGAAGTGGCTCTGATGCGCGAAGCCTGCGCCACCCTCGATGCCGTGATCGCCGCCATGCGGGCAGCGCAGAGCGCCGCTCGGGGGATGACCGATGTGGTGCTGGCCGGTGAGCGCCTGGCGCATCAGCGGGGCGCCCAGGACGTGCGTAGCTTGTTCGGCCGGGACGGCACGCTGGCGCCCTTCCGGGTGCCGATCGCGATGCCGGCCGACCCGCTGCAGGTCTATGTGGCGGTGCGCCACGGCGGCTACTGGGCCGAGGGCTTTGCGGTGCTGTCGGGCTCCGCGCCGCCTGCCGCCGCGAAGGCCCGCGCCGTCCTCGACGAGGTGCTCGACCTCGCCAAGCCCGGAACGCCGCACCGGGAGCTCGCGCGTCACGTCGCCGCGAAGATCGGCGCGGCGTGCCGGCATCCCGTGATCCGCGACACATTCGGCGGCTCAATCGGGTTGGGACTGCCGCAGCCGGGTTGCCTGGCCGAAACCGGCGACGGACGTTTCGCGCCCGGCGAGACCTATACGGTGCGGGTGGGTTTGACCGATAGCGCCGGCTCGGCGATGGTCTCCGCCATGGTGGCGATCACGGGCAGCGGCCACGACGTGCTGTGGGCCGGGGGCGATTCATGACCACGCTGGAGCGGCTCGGCGCCTATCTGGCGGCCGGCACGAACCTGACGCCGTCGGGGATGGCGAACGCCAGGCTGCATGTCCTCGACACGGTCGGGGCCTGGGTGGCCGGCATGGGCACACCGGAGGGCAGGGCGCTCATCGTCTTCCGGCGCGAGGCGCAAGGCGGTGCGGCGGATGCCGAGAATGTTTCCGCCGCTGTCACGACCCATTGCGGGCTCGCTCGCCTGAGCGAGATCGACGACATCCATATCGCCTCGATGACCACCGCCGGCGGGATCGTGGTGCCGGCCGCCCTGTCGCTGGCGGTGTCGTTGCGGAAAACCGATCCTGCCGGTCTCGCGCGCGCCATCGCGGGCGGCTACGACGTGATGATCCGGCTGGGGCTCGCGCTGCACGGGCCGACGATTCTTTATCGCGGCATCTGGCCGACCTATTTCGCCGCCGCCTTGGGGGTCGCGGCCGTGGCGGCGCGGCTCATGGGTCTCGACGAGCGGCAGGCCGCCCATGCGCTCGCCTTCGCGTTGACGTTGTCCGCCCCGGGCGTCGGCCACCACAATGCGGCGACCGGCACGCGCTGGCTCGCGGTCGGGCTGGCGGCGCGCAACGGGCTGACGGCGGCGCGCGCCGCGCGCGCCGGCTTCACCAGCGACCTCAATCTGCTCGACGGCAACTTTTTGCCGAGCGTTCTCGACATCAAGCCGCAAACAGGCGAGCTCACGCGCGGCCTCGACCAGCATGTCCTGATGCAGGATGCCGGCTTCAAGGCCTGGTGCGCGGCGCGCCAGACCATGGCGGCCGCCCAGGCGCTCAAGGAGATCGTGGTCGGGGGCGTGGCGCCCGACGATATCGCCGAGATCGAGGCCGGCGTGCTGCCGCCGCATCAGCAGATGGTCGATCACGGCGTGGTCGCCGGCAACCGCGCGTCGCACCTCACCAGCCTGCCGTATCAGATGGCGATCGCCGTGCTGACGCCCGGCGCGACCCTCGACGTGCGCCAGTCGCCGGCCGCCGTGCCGCAGCTGGTCGCCGCCCTGATGGGGCGGATCACGGTGACCCAGAACGAGCGCCTGCTCGCCCGCTATCCGAAGGTCTGGCCCGCCCATGTGCGGGTCGCGACCAAATTCGGCAGGACACACGAACTTGAGATCGAATTCGTCCCCGGCGACCTGCGCCGCCCGCTCGACGAGGCGCAACTGAAAGACAAGTTTCGCAGCTTCGTTACGCCGGTGCTGGGCGCGGAGGGTGCGGCGCGAATGATGGGGCTCGCCTCCGCGGCGCTCGATGACGAACAGGCGCCGGCTGCGCTGCTCGATGCGATCGAACGGGCGTGTGTGGCCTGCGAGGTCCGGATCGACAGATGATGGCGGCGGACAATGCGGACGCCTGGCAGACGCTTGGCCCCAGCCCTCAAGCCGCGCTGAACGACTTTCTTTCGCGCGACGGAAACAGGCGGACCACATCGCGGGCGGGGACCGGGCGGCTGTACAGATAGCCCTGCATCTCGGTGCAGCCCAGCATCTGAACCTTGTCCAACTGCCCCTGCGTCTCGACGCCTTCGGCCGTCGTCGCCATGTTCATGCGGCCCGCCAGGCTGGTGACCGCCTGCACGATCGCGCCGGAATCGTCGTTTTCCGCGATGTCGCTGATGAAGGAACGATCGATCTTGATCTTGTCGAACGGAAAGCTGCGCAGATAGCTCAGCGAGGAGTAGCCGGTGCCGAAATCGTCCATCGCGATACGGACCCCGAGGCTGCGGAGCTGATGAAGCGTGGCGAGGGTCGCCTCGTTGTTCTGCAGCAGCACCGCCTCGGTGATCTCGACCTCCAGCCGGCGCGCCGGCAGGCCTGAGGCGGCGAGCGCCCCGATGATCGAGGGCGCCAGGCTGTTGTTCTTGAACTGCAGCGGCGACAGGTTCACCGCGACCGCGATGTCGTCCGGCCAGGTTGCGGCTTCGAGGCAGGCCTGCCGCAGGACCCATTCGCCGATCTGGTTGATGACGCCGGTTTCTTCCGCCACCGGAATGAACTCGGCCGGCGGAACCATGCCGCGATGCGGATGATGCCAGCGCAGCAGCGCCTCGCAGCAACTGATCTTCTGGTTCCCGAGATTGACCAGCGGCTGGTAGTACAGCTCGAACTCGCCGTTGGCGATCGCCTTGCGCAGATCGAGCTCGAGGGTGCGCCGCGCCTTGACGCGGTCGTCCATCTCGGGCGCGAAGAAGCGGAAGGTGCCGCGCCCATCGGACTTGGACCGGTACAGCGCCATGTCGGCGTTCTTGAGCAGCTGATCCGGCTCGATCGCGTCGTTCGGGGCGATGGAGATGCCGATGCTGACGTCGGCCGGAACCTGATGGCCGTCGAGCTCATAGGGCGGCGTGATCACCTCGCGGATCCGTGACGCCAGCCCGGCGACCTCCGACAACTGCCCGAATCCGGTCTGGATGATCGCAAACTCGTCGCCGCCGAGCCGCGCGATGGTGTCCGACTCCCGCAGGCAGCCGTGCAGCCGCCCGGCGACAGCTTTGAGCAGTTCGTCGCCGATGGCATGCCCGAGCGTGTCATTGATGCTCTTGAAGTGATCGACGTCGAGGTAGAGCACCGCCAGCTGCCCGCCGCGGCGGACATCGACGAGCGCCTGCTCGAGCCGTTCGCGCAGCAGCACCCGGTTGGGCAGGTTGGTGAGCGCGTCGTGATGCGCCATATGGGCGATCTCGATCTCGGCCCGCTTCTGTGCCGTAATATCCTGGTGCACCACGACCCATCCGCCCCCGGCCATCGGCTGATAGGCCACGGCGACGATCCGTCCATCGCCCAGCTCCCTCACCGTGTAGCGGGATTCTCCCTGCGGCACCGTTTGAAGAATCTCCGCGACATGATCCGGATTCCCCGTCGGCGCGGCACCTGCCGCCACGCGCGCCTCGAGGATGGCTTTCAGCGGCGTACCGGGCCGGCCGAGCTCCTGGGGCAACCGGTACATCTCCAGGTAAAGCTTGTTGCAGACCACCAGCCGCTGCTGGCTGTCGAACATGGACATGCCATGCGCCATGTTGTTCAGCGCGGCCGCAAAGCGCTGGTTCTGGACCTGCAGCGCCTCCTCGCTTTGGCGCAGCATTTCGTTGTGCATCTGCAGATCGGCGTTTCTTTCCTCGATGCGCCTGGCGTCGAGCGCCGTTTTCGCGGCACTTGCCTCCTCGCGCGCCATCCTGCGCGAGACGAGCAGCACCAGCGCGCCCGTCAGGATCGAGATGAGGCTCAGCACCGCGAACAGGGTGACGAAGGACCATGCACGAATCGTGGCCATCATGCGGGCGGAGGTGCTTTCATCCGACTGCATCTCCACGCGGAAGACCGGCGTCCCTTCCGGCTCGCGGATCACGACCTCGGCGCTGAGCTTGGTGGCATCTTCGGGGATCCGATATTTGCTCAATTCGACGAGCGCACGCGCCCCATCTAGGCTGGTGACCCGGACATGCATGGCGAGATCGCTGTCGAGGTCGCGCAGCGCGTGCAGCGGATCGACGTGAACCGCCACGTATCCGTTGATCTGCTTGAGGCCGCCGATCGGTACCGCCACCGAGAGATATGGTGTTCCGTCGAGCGTCCAGACATGGCGGAGGCGCGCATAACGTTCGTTCCACTGCCGCGCCGCCAGCAAGCTGCTCAACGCTCCGGTGGTGCGTTGGCCGGGAGTCCTCATGTGCTCGGAGAGGACCACGCCGTTCGCGTCGTAGACGGTGACGCCAAGGAGCGCGATCTGGCCGGAGGTCACCGCGTAACGGCGCCCCATGAGCGGAAGCAATTGCGCCACCGCGTCGCGATTCGAGGTTGCGACCGCATTGCGCAGGCCGCTTTCGTTGGCGATATCGCTTGCCAGCGTCTGGACGTCTCCGGCATGCCGCTGCCAGACGAACTCGTTCACATATCGCTCGACCAGCGTACGATCGCGTTCGACCTGTTCGCCGCGAGTTGCGGCCTCATAGCGCTCGGTGGCGAGGTACATCGCGCCGGCGGCGGCGGCGAAGCTCATGATCGTCGAAACCGCGACGATGATTTCGAGCTTACGGCGCGGCGTCATGGGGGATGATGCTCGATCGAATGGCGGCAACGGTCAGCGCACCAGCGGCAGGCCGCGTTCTTTCCATTGCGCCATGCCGAGCGCGTAATAGTAGACCCTGGTGTAGCCCCACGAGACCGCCTTTGTGGTCGCGTTGGCGGCGCGGCCGCATTTCACGCCGTTGCAATAGAAGAGCACGGGCGCGTTTTTCGACTTCACGATGCGGGCGAGAACCGTTTCATTGGTGATGTCGCTGTCGACCAGGTGCACCGCGCCTTCGATGTGGCCCGCCTCGTAATCCGCAACCGCGCGGTTGTCGACGATCGTCAGATTGGGGTTCGTCTGGACGAGGGCGATCACGTCGTCGGCGCTGATCGTGATTGCGCCCTTGATCGCCAGCGGCGCGTCGTCCGCAAGCGCGGGCTGCGCAAGGCCCCATGTCAGGGCAACGGCAGCGATCAGTCGAGAAACCCGGCTCATACTTCGTTACCGTCTGGGCGGCGCAGGGCCACGTCGCCAACTTGCCGCCGACACGCCTGCCGTCATCGACACGCGATGCCAACAAACGAGTTTTAAGGCACCTCCGGATAAGATTGGGTTAACCCTCCGACCATGCATCGGGCGCTGGCGCCAGGTGATTGATTCAGAACGACTTCCATGCGGGCCCCCGCCGCCCGCATGGGCCCGCAAGGGGGCCGGAAGTGGCGCCCGCCGCGCCGACCCGGAATCGGCCCAGGGCGCAATTGCCGCATGGGACGCAAGGCGGAACAGGACCGGCGGCTTGCACGTTTATCCGGGTTGCCGGTCATGCCAAGGGGCTGCTCGCTCGGGGCGTGCCCAATGACGATCCGGTGACTTTCTCACTTTCCTCGCGGCATTCATGCAGGGGCCGGCGGCCGATGATCAACGACCTCTGGTACAAAAATGCCATCATCTATTGCCTGTCGGTCGGCGCCTACATGGACTCCGATGGCGACGGCGTCGGCGACTTCAAGGGCCTGATGCGCCGGCTGGACTATCTGCACGGGCTCGGCGTCACCGCGATCTGGCTGATGCCGTTCCAGGTCTCGCCCCAGCGCGACGACGGCTACGACGTGTCGGATTATTACGGGGTCGATCCGCGTTACGGCACGCTCGGCGACTTCGTCGAATTCGCCCATGGCGCCAAGCAGCGCGGCATCCGCGTGCTGATCGACCTCGTTGTGAACCACACCTCGAACGAGCATCCATGGTTCAAGGAAGCGCGCAAGGACCCGGATTCCAAATATCGCGACTGGTACGTCTGGTCGAAAAAGAAGCCGCCCACCGCCAACGAAGGCATGGTGTTTCCCGGCGTGCAGAAGTCGACCTGGACTTACGACAAGGAGGCCAAGGCCTGGTACTTCCACCGCTTCTACGATTTCCAGCCCGACCTCAACACGTCCAATCCCATGGTGCAGGCCGAGATCCTCAAGATCATGGGCTTCTGGATCCAGCAGGGCGTGTCCGGCTTCCGCATGGATGCGGTGCCCTTCGTGATCTCCACCAAGGGGCCAAAAGTCCGCAAGCCGGTCGAGCAATACGACATGCTGCGTCGCTTCCGCGAGTTTCTGCAGTGGCGCCAGGGCGACTCGATCGTGCTCGGCGAGGCCAACGTTACGCCCGACACCGACATGGACTATTTCGGCGACGCGGGCGAACGCCTGCAGATGATGTTCAATTTCCAGGTCAACCAGCATCTGTTCTATGCGTTCGCGGCCGCGGACAGCCGTCCGCTGGCCAAGGCCATGAAGGCCACCAAGCCGCGACCGGCGACCGCCCAATGGGGGCTTTTTCTGCGCAACCACGACGAGCTCGATCTCGGCCGGCTCACCGAGGCGCAGCGGCAGAGAGTTTTCGCCGCCTTCGCGCCCACGCCCGACATGCAGCTCTACGGGCGCGGCATCCGCCGCCGCCTCGCGCCGATGTTCGACGGCGACCGGCGGCGCCTCGAGATGGCGTTCAGCCTGATGTTCACGCTGCCCGGCACACCGGTGGTGCGTTACGGCGACGAGCTCGGGATGGGAGACGACCTCAGCCTGCCCGAGCGCAACTGCGCCCGCACCGCGATGCAATGGTCGAACGAGCCGCATGGCGGCTTCACCAACAGCGACAAGCCGCGCGTGCCGGTCATCTCCGGCGGACCTTATGGTTTCGAACAGATCAATGCGGCGATCCAGCGCCGGCATCCCGACTCGCTGTTGAATTGGACCGAGCGCATCGTCCGCATGCGCAAGGAGGTGCCGGAGGTCGGCTGGGGCGATTTCACCGTGATCCCGACCCGCGATCCGGCCGTGCTGGTGATGCGCTACGACTGGCGCAACAATTCTGTGCTGTTCGTTCACAACCTCGACGCCAAGCCGCATCAGATCGCGTTTTCGGTCGGCCTGAAAGGCGAGGATGCGCAACACGGAAACCTGCTGATCAATCTCCTGTCGGAGGATCACAGCCGCGCCGGCAAGGACGGCAGGCACAAGATGGTGATCGAAGCCTATGGGTACCGCTGGTACCGCGTCGGCGGCCTGGATTATCTGCTGCGGCGCAGCGATATCGACACGTGAGGGCGCACGGTCGCTGCGCTCCCTCTCCCCGCGCGCGGGGAGAGGGTCGGGGTGAGGGGGCTTTTCAGTAAAGCAGAGACTCGAGGCGCCGCCCCCTCATCCGACATCCTTCGCTCACGCTCGGATGTCGACCTCTCCCCGCACGCGGGGAGAGGCTCAGCCGCGCCCAAATTCACTCCAAACCGACGATCACACCCTCGTTGCCCCTCAGGTCGAGCTCGCCATCGATCCTCTCGCCGTTGCGGTCGGCGTGCGACGACAGCAGGATGCGGCCGCGCAGCGACATCGTCTGCGGCCGCACATTGGCGGGATCGCCGCCCATGTTGAGCGCCACCAGGATGCGATCGCTTTCGTGCTCGCGCCGATACAAGAGCAGATCGCCCTGCGCCGCGACCGGCTGGTAGGTTCCGGCCACCAGGGCAGGGTGCGTCCGCCGCAACGCCAGCAACCCGCGATAGAGATTGAGCACGGACGTCGGGTCCGCCCGCTGGTTTTCCACGTTCCGGCTGCGGAAGTCGGCCGCCACGGGAAGCCAGGGCTCGGCGGCGGAGAATCCGGCATTGCGCGCGGCGCTCCATTGCATCGGCGTGCGGCATCCGTCGCGGCCGACCCCGATGCCCGGCACGTTTTTTTCGAACGGGTCCTGCACCCGTTCGGCGGGAACTGCGACCTCCATCATTCCGATTTCCTCGCCATAGTAGATCGTGGGCGTGCCGCGCAGCGTCAACAACAGCATCGCGGCGATGCGCGTCTGCTCGCGTCCGACGCGGCTCGCCAGCCGTTTCCTGTCGTGGTTTCCCAGCACCCAGTTCGGCCAGCCGCCGGCCGGCAGGGCGGCGTCATACTCGGCGATGAGGGATTCGATGGCGCGCGCGTTCCAGCGCGCATGCAGGAGCGTGAAGTTGAACGGCAGATGGGCGCCGCCCAACTCCACTCCGTAATAGGTCACCAGGCGCTCGATCGGCAGGTAGATCTCGCCGATCAAGACGCGGTCGTCGAACGCGTCGACCACCCGCCGCAGTTCGGCGACCACGTCGTGAATCTCGGGCCGGTCGGTGGTGTAGAGCGGCAACAGCCCCTCGTGCGGCGGCCGCCCGGGTCCGAATGACGGATTGGGCGGATTGTCGCGAAACAGATCGTCCTTGATCAGGTGCCAGATGACGTCGACCCGAAAGCCGTCGACGCCGCGCGCGAGCCAGAAGCGCATGACGTCCGCCATCGCGGCGCGAACGTGTGGGTTGCGCCAATTGAGATCGGGCTGTTCTTTCAGAAACGCATGGTAATAATACTGGCCGGTGCGCTCATCGAGCTGCCACGCACCGCCGCCGAATTCGGACATCCAGTTGTTGGGCGGACCGCCGCCCGGCGCGGGGTCGCGCCAGATGTACCAGTCGCGCTGCGGATCGTTGCGCGATCGGCGGCTGTTCAGGAACCAGGGATGCCGGTCGGAGGTGTGGTTCGGCACCAGGTCGAGCAGCAGCTTCAGGCCGTGCCGGTGCGTCGCCGCCAGAAGCGCGTCGAATTCGGCAAGCGAGCCGAATAGCGGAGCAACGTCGGTGTAATTCTCGATGTCGTAGCCGAAATCGGCCATCGGCGAGGGAAAGATCGGGGACAGCCACAGCGCGTCGACGCCCAGCTCCACCAGATGAGGCAGCCGGGCGAGGATGCCCGGAAGGTCGCCCACGCCGTCGCCATTCGTGTCC
>DATBBS010000256.1:0-2658 GCA_036270895.1 Xanthobacteraceae bacterium | reverse complement strand
GCCATAGATAGCAAGACAGGGCGTCCTGTCTTGAGATGAGGGGTTCGCAACCTTCACTCAAGACAGGAGCATCCCCATGACCGAGCAGGCCATCAGCCCGCTGCGTCGGCGCATGATCGAAGACATGTCGATCCGCAAGCTCGCGCCGAAGACCCAACATGACTACGTGCAAAGGGTCAAGGACTTCGCCTTGTTTCTCGGCCGCTCTCCCGGCACGGCCAAGTCGGAGGACGTGCGCCGCTTTCGGCTGCATCTGTCGTCGAGCGGCGCAGGCATGCCAAAGATCAATGCCACTGTCTCGGCGCTGCGGTTCTTCTTCAATGTGACGCTCGATCGCCCCGATCTCGCCAAGCACCTGTCGTTCGTTCACGAGCCGCGCAAGGTGCCGGTTGTCCTAAGTCCCGAGGAGGTTGCGCGCTTTCTGGAGGCGGCGCCGGGCACCAAGTACAAGGCGGCGCTCAGTGTCGCCTACGGTGCTGGGCTGCGCGTTTCCGAGGTCGTCTCGCTGAAGGTATCGGATGTCGACTCCGAACGCATGATGCTGCGCGTCGAGCAGGGCAAAGGCCGCAAGGATCGCCACGCGATGCTTTCCCCCGTCCTGCTCGGACTCCTGCGCGACTGGTATCGCATCGCGCGGCCGCAGGGCTGGCTGTTCCCCGGACTGAGGCCGGCCAGCCCGATGACGACACGCCAGCTCACGCGCGCCTGCCACGCCGCGGCCCACATGGCCGAGATTCCCAAGCGGGTGACGCCGCACACCTTGCGCCATAGCTTCGCCACACACCTACTCGAGCAGAACATCGATATTCGGGTGATCCAGGTCCTGCTCGGGCATGCCAAGCTCGAGACCACGGCGCTCTACACTCGGGTCGCCACCAACACGATCCGCGAGGTCGTGAGCCCACTGGATCGCCTCACGCCGCTGACGCCCAAGAAGAATGACCCCAGGAGCGCGCCGCCCGCCTGACGCGAGGCGCGCATGGCGCGTGCACGGGTGGAGGTCGCGGATATCTTCCGCGGCCATGGACCGGCGTGGCGCCAAGCCAACGCCAGCCATGTGAGCCTCGGCCAGCTCAAGGTGATGTCAGCGATCGAGAGCTGCCGCACGGCGGCGCTCGGCGGGCATGTCTTGCGCTGCGAGGACTGCTCGCACATGCAGATCGCCTACAATTCCTGCCGCAACAGGCATTGCCCCAAGTGCCAGAGCGCGGCGGCAAAGCAGTGGCTGGCCGAGCGTGAGGCCGACCTTCTGCCCGTACCCTATTATCACGTCGTGTTCACGCTGCCGGCGCCGATCGGCGACATCGCCTATCAGAACAAGGCGGTGATCTACGACATCCTGTTCAAGGCCTCGGCCGAGACGCTCATCACGATCGCGGCCGACCCAAAGCATTTGGGAGCCCGCGTCGGCGTCACCTCGGTTCTCCACACCTGGGGCTCGGCGCTCACCCACCATCCCCACGTCCACATCATCGTGCCGGGCGGCGGCATCGCGCTCGACGGCACGAGCTGGGTCTCGTGCCGGCCGGGCTTCTTCCTGCCGGTGCGCGTGCTCTCGCGCCTGTTCCGGCGGCTGTTCCTGCAGAAGCTCGTCGCCGCGCATGAGGCCGGCCGCCTCAAGTTCTTCGGCGACCATGCCGCGCTCAGCAGGCGCAAAGCATTCGCCCGCTATCTGAGGCCGTTACGCAAGACCGAATGGGTCGTCTACAGCAAGCGCCCGTTCGGCGGACCGCAAGCCGTGCTCGCCTATCTGTCACGCTATACTCACCGCGTCGCCATCTCCAACAGCCGGTTGATCTCGCTCGACGACAGCGGCGTCACCTTCAAGTGGAAGGACTATCGGGCGAAGGGACGCGAGCGCGCCAAGGTCATGACACTTGCCACGCCCGAGTTCATCCGCCGTTTCCTCATCCACGTCCTGCCGACCGGGTTCCACCGCATTCGCCATTACGGCCTGTTCGCCAGCCCCAAGCATGTCGACAACATCAAGCACGCGCGCGAACTGCTCAACGCGCCTGCTCCGCAGAACGAAGCCCGCGATGCCGCTGTCGCCAATGCCGGCGAGCCGCACAGCCCTTCGCATCCATGCCCGTGCTGCGGCAGTCGCATGATCATCATCGAGACCTTCCGGCGCGGGGGCTCTCCGCGCACGCATCCCACCGGAGCAATCAGGATCGACACCTCATGACGGCCATCGCCGCCTCACGTCGCCGCAATGCTCGGCCGCTTCGCCGATCCTCGACCGGCCACGGCGGCGCTCGCCCAAATACGCAATCCAGCTCTCAATTTGATCAATCTTGGTCGTTCAACGTAGACGGATTCAATCGCCGCATGCCGCCCACGAACCGCAACATCGCCAATCAATCCCTTCAATCACCTCACCGCAGATCACACACCCAGTCCGCTGCACTCAAATCCCCATAGCCCCAGCGGTACCGCGCACCGCTCCCTCACCGCGGTTTCCTCCCTTGGAGGTTTTCCGACGCCGGCCCCCGTCGCGCGCGGCACCCTCCGTCATGGGCCGGCATCCGAAAACCTTCACAATCGCGTCGCTTGGCACCCGAGTCCACAATGTCCGGTTCAGCCCCCATAACCGGAAGTCCATGGGCCGGTCGGCACTTCGGGGCTGCGGCCGGCGGTTGCTGGCGGGCCCGGCGC
>DATBBS010000255.1:0-12888 GCA_036270895.1 Xanthobacteraceae bacterium | reverse complement strand
GATCGCGAGGCCGAGAAGAGTGAAAGCAACTGCAACCAACCGCGCCATTGTGGATTCCCGTGCTTGGAGCATGGAGCGAAATCGAACCTGGATAAATCCATTTTCCGAAAGGATGCCGCCAGGGATTGTCGCCCGCCGGCGAATTTAGCGACGCAACCCCGGCAACACTAGGGCGGCTGGGCTTGCCGATCCGCGCCTATTGGCGGATCAAGGCGCTCAACCAGTAGCAGATTCCACGCTCGCGTTTGAACTCCGCGCTCCATTGCGCTCCCGCCTGCGCCTCGGAAAAATCGAATCCGAGCTTGAGGGTCTTCACCGCGCTCGATTCGCGTCGCGAGAGGCGGGACAGGCCGGTCGCCGACGTCCACGAATAGGTCTGACCGCTCTCGGTGTCGAGCGCGGAAAATGTGTAGCGCTCGGGGCGCAGCGTGAGACGGTTGTCGCGCAGGCCGTCGAGCGCGTCCTTGGCGCTCAACAGCAAATACGAGCTGCCCACGGTCTGCAGCGCGCGCGCGTTCCAGCTGCGATCATTGGGATCGGCAAGCCGCATCGGCACGACCAGGAAGTAAAGCGAGTCCGGATCCTTCGCCGCCGCCGCATCGCAATCCGACATGGCCTTGGTGATGGCGGGAATATCGGCCGGGGCGGCCGGCGCTCGCGCGGTCGGCGACACACTCGGAGGCGTCGCGCTTTGTTCGCCACCAGGCACTGTCCCGGCTTGCCGAGATCTCCATTCCCAGAACAGAAGGCCGAGCGCCACCAGCGCGACGGCCGCAACGGCAGCGAGCGCGAGCCCGATCTGCCGGCGCCGCAGCGCGCCGGGGCGCGGCGCAGGCGATTCCGGCCCGGAGGCAGCATCGGGCTCCGGCGATTTGAGCTGGCGGTCGAGCTTGGCCGCGAGCACCCGGAATGCGTCGAGCTTTTCACCTTCGGGCTGCGGCTCGGGCGACGCGCGTGCGCGATCCGCGCCCGCTGGATCGTTGTCGCGGCGCGCCAGTGCCCGCAACAGGGCGAGCGGATCGTCTGGCTCGGACGAGCCGGACTTGGGCGGTCGAGGATCTTTCACCATGGGCGGCGAATCGAGGCCGTTGTTGCGATCATCTCGCCCTGCGGCGAGCGGGGCAGACTCTGGGGTCAGAAAAGCCCGATAAATGCGACGGAATTCGGCTCGCTGGTTTGCCTGATAGCACCGGCGAGTCGCACCCGCAACACGCGCCGCGGCGGTGCCGAGGATGGCGTGTCGGGCGGACCTGCGAGACATTTTCTTCGGTTGAAAAGAATTCAACGCATGGAGATCGCGCGTGGAATAGCGGTCGAAGCCGCGGGCCGGACGGGTTTTCGTTCCGGTCGATTTATGCCATGTCTACCGCGCGCAGAGGCCAATCGGGGCCTGCCGCGGTCGCAAGCAGCGAGGCGGCTAACGGGCTGGAACGATTGCAACTTCGTTGCGTTGGGCGATTGAATGGTCGTGTGAAACCCGATTCATGAGTGCGCCGCCGGTGGAAGCTTCCGACCTGCCCATTTCGCGACGGAAGCCTCCAACCGTGCTGGTGGTGGAAGACGAAGTGCTCGTGCGGCTCATGATTTGCGAGGAGCTGCGTGAGCGCGGGCTCCGGGTCATCGAGGCGGTCAGCGCGGACCAGGCCGCGGATGTCCTGCAATCGTCCACCGACGTCGATCTCATCGTCAGCGATATCAAGATGCCCGGTCAGTTGGATGGTCTGGCGTTGGCGCGCCATGTCGATACGAACCACCCGGGCCTGCCGATGATCCTGGCGTCCGCCGCATTCTGGAACCGCGCGGAGCTTCCGGGTTGCGTGCAAGGACTGTTTCCAAAGCCCTATGCGGTGGATGGGGTCGTCAACCGGATCTGCGAAGTCCTGAAGGACCGGATGACGGGACGTGACGATCAAGGGGACCCCGACGCGGCGACAACAACGGAGCCCGACCCTGCCGCCTGAATCCGCAAGGGTGCCGCCGTCCGCGCCGCAGGAGACGATCCTTCTCGTCGAGGACGAGATTCTCACCCGCACGGTGATCGCGGAGTATCTGCGCGAATGCGGATACAAGGTGATCGAAGCCGCAAGCGCCGACGAGGCAATTCTCGTGTTGATGCGGCCGGATATCGTCGTGGACATCGTGTTCAGCGACGTCGAGATGCCCGGATCGATGGACGGCTTCGGCCTTTCGCACTGGGTGCGCGCCAACCGTCCCGGGCTGGATGTGGTGCTCGCCGGGACCCTGGCAAAGACGGCCGATATGGCGGCTCAATTGTGCGAAGAGGGTCCCGTGCTCAAGAAACCCTATGAGCCCCACGTTGCCGTGCAGCACATCAGGCGGCTGCTTGCGGCGCGAAAGGTCCCGCCTCCACGATAAGGTGATGGCGCGCGCAGCCGCGGCGCTCGGGCGGGCTCTTGCGTCTTTTGCCGCCGGGGTCCCCGCCGATTCGGCGCCCGCGCATGGACGCCGCCCCCCCGCCGCACCACGAACCCGGACCTGCCCCAGCCTCCCGGCCGAGGGAGGGAACCTCTCTGCGCTATCGGCGTTTGAGATCGGAGCCCTGGCACCTGGGGGATTTGCAGGCGCGTGCCACGTATTGAATTCCAGCGGTATTCAGCCGGGTGAAGGGGAGGACCAATGAGCGCCAGCGCACAATTCCTGCCGAGGGCATCGACGGGCATTGCGGGCCTCGACCAGGTACTGGAAGGCGGCTGGGCGCGTAATCGCCTTCATCTGCTCGAGGGCAGTCCCGGCGCCGGCAAGACCACGATCGCGTTGCAATTCCTGCTCGACGGCGCCCACAACGGCGAAGCGGGCATTTATGTCAGCCTCGCCGAAACCGAGCAGGAGCTGAGGGACGGCGCAAGATCGCACGGGTGGACGATCGGCAAGAACATCGAGATTTTCGAGCTTGTCCCGCCCGAGAGCGTGCTCGATCCCGATCAGCACCAGAGCCTCCTCTATTCCTCGGACCTCGAGCTGGGCGAGACGATCCAGCGGATATTCCAGGCGATCGAACGGCTGCGGCCGAAGCGCATCGTGATCGACAGCCTGTCGGAAATCCGCCTGCTCGCGCAGAGCTCGCTGCGCTACCGCCGCCAGATCCTCGCGCTCAAGCATTATTTCGCCCAGAACAATTCCACCGTCCTCATGCTTGACGATCTCACCACCGAGACGACCGACCGCGCCGTGCACAGCATCGCGCACAGCGTCGTTCATCTCGATCAGCTCACGCCGATCTTTGGCGGCGAGCGGCGGCGTTTGCGGGTCATCAAGTGCCGCGGACAGCACTTCCGCGGTGGTTACCACGACTTCATGATCCTGGGGGGCGGCATCGAGGTGTTTCCGCGCTTGGTGGCGGCGGAGCATCGCAAGGGCTATTCCGGGGAGTCGCTCTCGAGCGGCGTACCGGAGCTGGATCGCCTGTTGGGCGGCGGGATCACGTCGGGATCCAGCACCCTGATCATCGGCCCGGCCGGCACCGGCAAGTCGCTTCTGATTTTCCAATACATCGCGGCCGCCGTCGCCCGCGGCGAACGTGCCGGTCTGTTCGCCTTCGACGAGGAGCTCGGGCTCCTGTTCGCGCGCTCCAAGGGGATGGGTATCGATCTCGAGGCGATGCGCGACGCCGGCAAGCTGGTCATCGAGCAGATGGATGCCGCCGAGCTCTCGCCCGGCGAGTTCAGTCACCGCGTGCGGGCTTGCGTCGACCGCGAAGGCATCCGGATGGTCGCAATCGACAGCATCAACGGCTACCAGGCCTCGATGCCGGAGGAACAGTTCGTCGTCCTTCATCTGCACGAGCTGCTGCAATATCTCAACCGGCAGGGCGTGGCGACCTTCCTGACCGTCGCGCAGCACGGGATGATCGGCGACATGCAGCAGCCGATCGATGTGACCTATCTGGCCGACTGCGTGATCGTGCTGCGATATTTCGAAGCGCATGGGCGCGTGCGGCGCGCCATCTCGGTCATCAAGAAGCGGACGGGCGCGCATGAGGACACGATCCGCGAGTTTCGGATCAACGGTCGCGGAATCACGGTGGGCGAGCCGTTGAGCAGTTTTCAGGGCGTGCTGCGTGGCGTCCCCACCTACGTGGGAAAAGATGGGCCCCTGCTGGGGGAACGCGCGTGAGCGTCGCGCCGCCGGTCTCCGAACGGACTCTCATTCTCGCGCCTCGCGGGCGCGACGCCGTGATCGCCAAGGGTATCCTGCGCGACGCGGCGATGCGCTCCGAAATCTGTCTCGATCTCGCCGAGCTGGTGCAGGAGATCAGGCGCGGGGCTGACGTCGCCATCGTGACCGAGGAGGCGACGCGCAGCGCCGACCTGCGCGATCTAGTCGATTGGGTCGGGTCGCAGCCGCCATGGTCCGATTTCCCGTTCATTCTGCTGACCGAGCATGGCGGCGGCCTGGAGCGCAACCCGGCGGCCGCACGGCTGATGGAGCTGCTGGGAAGCGTCACATTCCTCGAGCGCCCGTTTCATCCGACCACGCTCGTCAGCATGGTGCAGACCGGCCTGCGCGCGCGCCGCCGGCAATACGAGTGGAGGAATCTCAACGAGCAGCTCGAATCGCGCGTCGATGAGCGGACCGCGGAGCTGGCGGCGGCCAATCGCCAGCTGCTCGGACAGATCCAGGAACGCGAGCGCGTGGAATCGACCCTGCGGCAGATGCAGCGCCTGGAGGCGGTCGGCCAGCTGACGTCGGGGGTCGCGCACGACTTCAACAATCTTCTCACCGTGGTGCTCGGCAATATCGGGTTCCTGGAAAGGGGACTGGCGGCCGCGGGTGTCGACGGAAGACTGGCCCAGCGGCTCGGCTACATGCGAACGGCGGCGGAACGCGGCGCGAAGCTCACCGATCAGCTGCTGTCCTTCTCGCGCCGTCAACGGCTCGAGCCGAGATCGCTCGATCTCAACGAAAGCATCGCCGGGATGCGCGACCTCCTGCAAAGCACGTTGGGCGGCAGCATCCAGATCGAGACGATGCTCAAGCACGGCCTGTGGTGCGCGCTGGTCGACCCGACGCAGCTCGAGCTCGCCGTGCTCAACCTTGCGATCAACGCGCGCGACGCCATGGAGGTTGGCGGAACCTTGAAGGTCGAGGTCGAGAACGTCACGCTCGGGCCGGCCACCTATCCCGAAGAGCCTCCGGCCGGCGATTATGTGGCGATCCGCGTCTCCGACACCGGAACCGGCATGGCGGAGGATATCCGCGCCAAGGTGTTCGAGCCTTTCTTCACCACCAAGGGACCCAGCAAGGGGTCCGGTCTTGGTCTCAGTCAGGTCCTCGGCTTCGCCAAACAGTCGGGCGGCGGCGTGCGCATCGACTCCCGGGTCGGCGAGGGCACGTCCGTCTATATCTATCTTCCGCGCGCCGGAGGCGAGCGTATCGACGAGAGGCCGGTCGCGGCCAGGATCAGCGCCGCCGGGGCCTTCACGGGCGCGAGCATTCTCCTGGTCGACGACGACAACGCCGTGCGCGAGGTCACCCGGGCGATGCTGCACGAGCTCGGCTACGCGGTGCTGGAGGCGGGGAGCGGCGGGGCCGCGCTCGACGTGTTATCGCGGGAGCCGAAGATCGACCTCATGATCGTCGATTTTGCGATGCCGGGAATGAACGGCGCCGAAGTGGCGCGCCAGGTGCAGGCCAAGCGGCCGTCCCTGCCCATCCTGTTCGTGACCGGTTTTTCCGACCGCAGCGGGATGGCGGGCGTGGACGAGGCTTATATTCTGGCGAAGCCCTTCGTCTACGACGAGCTGGCGAGCAAGGTCCGCTTTTGCCTCGCGGGCGGCGCTTCGGAGAAGATCGTGCGTTTCCGGCGCAACTGACGCCGCAACGAGTGCGGGGAGGCGATCGGCGCGCCGGCACGGAGCGCGAAACCTTGCTCTTGGGCGGCCCTAATACGACACGCCGATGATGAAGCCGCGAGTCCAGACCAATTGGACCTTCTTCCTGATCCCGGCATGCAGGAATTCGAACCGTTTGGGGAGCCCGGCCGGCGAGGCGACTTGGAGGCAGGCGCCGCCCGCCGATAGATCGACCACCGTGCAATCGAGCGCCGGCTTTTTCGGATCGATGATGAGCTTGCCCGTCTTGGACATCATGCCTTGCGGCCGGACGCGGGCAAATCGGCGATTTTCGCGCAAAACAGCACCTGCAACATGTCTAACGCGATGTGAGGCCGAGGGTAGGACAGGAAGGTTAAGCGTTTCTTAAACAATGGGGGACGAAACCGCGTCCGGTCGGCTGCGACCGCGAGGGGATCCGTGCGCATGCGGCCATTCCGTCATGTTGGACATCGGATCAGTGCAAGACGACCGGCCGGCGGGCTTTATTCCCCTGAGCGTCACGACCCGGCGCAAAGCACCGTGATCGACGCCGCTGGACGCGTCACGCGATGGTGACGCGCCATCGGAAATTTCCGCGACGACCTGACGGTCTCCATGTCGGCACTCACCAACAGGAGACCTCAATGCAGAAAGCCGTGATCGCCGCGAGCTTTGCGGCCGCCCTGGCGGCGCTGACCGCCAGCGCCGCTCCAAGCCAAGCGGAGCCTATCTCGAATGCGTATCCATATTGTCTGTTCGGCCGCGGTGGCGGGTCGACGACCTGCTATTTCAGGACCCGGGCCGAGTGCGGCAATGGTTGCGTCAACAATCCGAGCTATGTCGGCGATGAGCGCGCACGCGCCATGCTCGCCGGGAGCGGACTTTCGCCCGATGCCGACCGCACCAAGCCCAGCACGAAGGGTGACGGCAAAACGCTGGCGTCGAAGCGCGTCGGCGCGGCCCATGCCGACGCACGCGCAAGGGCTCGGCCCCAGTGATGACGGGGCGGAAGGATCGACGCCGCATGATTGCGGAACCGGGAAGGGCGCTTGCGGCGCAAGCTCCTGCCGGTTTTCCTCTCCACCGCGCGGGCTTCCTCTCCCGGCGGCAAGACCGGACGGCACGCGGCCTTCCCTTCGTGCTGCCGTCCGGCGGGAGCCCCGACAGGAAGACGGCTTCGCGGGACGCGATTGCCGGCCGCATGAAGGAAGTGGCCGACCGAGACCAACCCGGCAGGCACCAAGCCGTTGATGGGCCGCTTGTTTCGATTCTTTGGGTTACTCGTGCGACCTGGCGCGCCCTTCGGGAATCGAATCCGGCTCCGGCGTGAAAGAGGACAGTACCGTGATTGCAAAGATAAGACTCTGAGCCGTTTTGCGGGGCGCGGCCGCGCTAGGAGAAAATACTCCTATATTACCGCGCCGTGGGGTCTCGTTCTCTTTTTATGAAATCTATTGGCCATCCGAAGAAATGCCTTCTACGTAGCCCCTTGGTTGGGACGTCGTCAGGAGGCGCCGAAGATGTCAGCGATCACACTTGCTCGCGCGTGCAAGGCGGCATTGGCCGGACTCATTGCCATGGGAATCTGCGCCCACGCTTCGGCACAGACCACGCTTCTCAACGTCTCCTACGATCCCACGCGCGAGCTCTATCGCGACATCAATGCGCTGTTCGCGGCAGACTGGAAAAAGAAGACGGGCGAGACTCTCACCATCCTGATGTCCCATGGCGGCTCCGGCGCGCAGGCGCGCGCGGTCATCGCTGGTCTCGATGCCTCGGTCGTGACGCTCGCGCTCGCCGCCGATATCGATGCAATCGCCGCCAGGACGGGGAAGATTCCGAATGATTGGCAGAAGCGCCTTCCCGACAATTCCTCGCCTTACACTTCCACAATCGTCTTCCTGGTGCGCAAGGGCAACCCCAAGCGCATCCGGGATTGGGACGATCTGGCGAAGCCGGGGATTCAGGTCGTGACGCCAAACCCGAAGACCTCCGGCGGCGCACGCTGGAATTATCTCGCCGCCTGGGCAAATGCCTCGGAAAAGAACAACGCCGACGAAAATAAGATCAAGGATTTCGTGACCTCCCTGCTCAAGAACGTCTCTGTCCTCGACACCGGTGCGCGTGGGGCGACCACGACCTTCGCGCGCCGAGGCATCGGCGACGTGCTGATCGGTTGGGAGAACGAGGCGTATCTCGCGTTGCAGGAGCTCGGCCCCGACAAGTTCGAGATCGTCACGCCCTCGCTGTCAATTCTGGCGGAACCCACCGTTTCTCTGGTCGACGGCAATGTCGTTTCCGAGCCCAAGCGTAAGGCGGCACAGGCCTATCTCGACTTTCTCTACGAGCCACAAGCGCAAGCCGTGATCGCCAGGCACTTCTACCGGCCGGTGAAGCCGCAATATGCCGCGCAAGCCGATCTCGACCGCCTGCCACAGCTCAAGCTGGTCACGGTGGACAAGGAGTTCGGCGGATGGTCCGCGGCGCAGAAAAAGCACTTTGCCGACGGCGGTGAGTTCGACCAAATTATGGCCAAGGCGCGCAAGTAGCGGCGCCGCCACCGGACGTAAGGCGGGGCGAGTTCGATGCGATCCAAGCAGCTGAGCGCACTCCCGGGATTCGGGCTCACGCTTGGCTATACGCTGTTCTATCTCGGCGTCATTGTGCTGCTGCCGCTGGCTGCGCTGGTAGCCCAAGCCGCGGGTCTGGGCCTCGGCGGTATCTGGGCAGTCGCCACGGAAGAGCGTGTGCTGGCGGCGCTGCGGACGAGCTTTGGCCTCGCCTTTGCGGCGGCACTGGTCGATTCTCTGTTCGGCCTGGTGATCGCATGGGTACTGACGCGATACCAGTTTCCGGGCCGCAGGCTGCTGGACGCTGCCGTCGATCTGCCTTTCGCTCTGCCGACGGCGGTGGCCGGAATCTCGTTGGCAACCCTCTACGCGCCGACGGGCTGGATTGGGGGCATTCTTGCCGAATTCGGCATCCAGGTCGCTTTCACGCCCGCCGGCATTTTCGTCGCGCTCGTCTTCGTGGCGCTGCCCTTCACGGTTCGCACCGTGCAGCCGCTGATCGCGGAAATTGACCGGGGCGTCGAGGAGGTGTCCGCGACCCTGGGCGCGAACCGCTGGCAAACGATCCGGCGCGTGCTGATTCCGATGCTGACGCCCGCGCTGCTGACCGGCTTCGCGCTCGCCTTCGCGCGCTCCGTAAGCGAATACGGTTCTGTCATCTTCATCGCCGGCAATCTCCCCTACGTGTCGGAAATCGCGCCGGTGCTGATCGTGATCAAGCTGGAGGAGTTCAACTATCCGGGTGCGACGGCGATCGCCGTGATCATGCTCGCGATCGCATTCGTGGTTTTGTTCACGATCAATGTGATCCAGGCCTGGAGCCGGCGGAGGCTCGGGCATGCCTGAACACATCCGACCCGGCGGACAGGCGAGAACGCCTGTGACAACCGAGACTGCCGCAGTCCGAACTGGCCTGATCGCGCTGGCGTTGGTTTTTCTTGCGTTGTTCCTGGTCCTGCCGGTGATCGTCGTATTCGTCGAGGCGCTGGGCAAGGGAGTCTCGTTCTATCTCGCGACCTTCACGGACCCTGACGCGCGGGCCGCGATCCGGCTCACGCTGATCGTCGCGGCCATCGCCGTCCCGCTCAACATGATCTTCGGCATTGCGGCCTCCTGGGCCATCGCCAAGTTCGAATTCCAAGGCAAGAGCCTGCTGATCACGCTGATCGATCTGCCGTTCTCAATTTCGCCGGTCGTCTCCGGACTGATCTACGTGCTGCTCTTTGGGGCGCAGGGTTATTTCGGGCCTTGGCTCAAGGGACACGGCATCGAGGTCATCTTCGCGCTGCCGGGAATCGTGCTGGCGACCATTTTCGTGACCTTTCCATTCGTCGCTCGCGAGCTGATTCCGCTGATGCAGGAGCAGGGCAACACCGACGAGGAGGCTGCGCTCACGCTCGGTGCCGGCGGCCTGCGGACTTTTCTGACCGTCACGCTGCCCAACATCCGATGGGGCCTGCTGTACGGCGTGCTCCTGTGCAACGCGCGCGCGATGGGCGAATTCGGCGCGGTGTCGGTGGTGTCGGGCCACATCCGCGGGCTCACCAACACCATGCCGCTGCACGTCGAAATCCTCTACAACGAATACAATTTCGCCGCGGCTTTCGCCATGGCGTCGCTGCTGACGCTGCTGGCGGTCATTACCCTGGTCGCGAAGACGCTGCTTGAAATGCACTACGGCGAGGCCTTGGCCCGCGCACCACGCGTTTGAAGAGGCTCGCTTGAAAATCCGCGTCGTCGATATCGCGAAGGACTTCGGCAGGACGGACGCCCTGCGCGGCGTCAGCCTGGACATCAAGGACGGCGAATTGATCGCGTTGCTCGGGCCGTCCGGCTCCGGCAAGACCACGTTGCTGCGTGTGATCGCCGGTTTGGAAGCGCCGAGCGCCGGCAAGGTGTATTTCGGCGACGAGGACGCGACCGGCGTGCCCGTGCAGAAGCGGCGCATCGGTTTCGTGTTCCAGAATTATGCGCTGTTCAAGCACATGTCGGTTGCGGATAACATTGCGTTCGGGCTCAACGTTCTTCCGCGCTCCGAGCAGCCCGCGAAAGCGGACATCCGCAGGCGCGTGCAGGATCTGCTCGATCTGATCCAGCTCTCCGACATTGGCGGCCGTTATCCCCGACAGCTTTCGGGAGGCCAGCAGCAACGCGTGGCCCTTGCGCGCGCACTTGCGGTCGCGCCGCGCGTGCTCCTGCTCGACGAGCCGTTCGGGGCGCTCGACGCCAAGGTGCGCAAGGACCTGCGCCGCTGGCTGCGCGAACTGCACGACCGGACCGGACATACGACCGTATTCGTGACGCATGACCAGGAGGAAGCGCTGGAACTGGCGGACCGCGTCGCCATCCTGAATGCCGGAAAACTTGAACAGGTGGGGACGGCCGACGAAGTCTATGACCGTCCCGCCTCCGCATTCGTGATGTCATTCGTCGGCGACACGAGCAGCATCCCGGTGGAGTTCGACGGAACCCGGCTTTTACACGAGGGCAGGCCGTTCGCGGCCGCATTCGAGGGTTCATGCCAAGGGGGCGGGCGGCTTTATGTCCGGCCCAAGGACATCGCGATCGGCGAGGTGGCGCCGAACCGGCTCGAGGGTCGCGTCGTCAACGTCCATCGGACGGCGGCGGGCCGTCGGGCCCAGATTGCGGTGGGGACCGAACCGGTTGTCATCGAAGCCGAGGTCGGTCTTGAAAACGGCCCGTCGATCGGAGAGCGGGTCGGGCTGGAAGTTCGTATTGGCAGGGTGTTTCCGGATTAGGCCGACATGTATTCAAGTCGGCGGAAGGCGGCCGAGCCGCATCATCACCGGATCAAGGAGACGTTGGAGATTGCTCCCATCCCAGCCGCGACCGTGCGGTGGTGGCGCGCCCTACGGGAATCGAACCCGTGTTACCGACGTGAAAGGCCGGTGTCCTGGACCGCTAGACGAAGGGCGCGGGGAGGGGTCAAAAGCGCCGCGACATATAAAGACCTTTGGCGCCGCGGGCAAGCACGGCCGGCCACAGAGTCCGGCCGCCGCCCTTCACCATTTTCCTGTGTTCGGCATCGAGCGCCACGGCTCTTTCGGGGGCAGGGCGGTGCCCTTCTGCAAGAGCTCGATCGAATGCTTGTCGGGCGAGCGCACGAACGCCATGGTGCCGTCGCGCGGCGGCCGGTTGATCGTGACGCCCGCCTTCATGAGCCGGTCGCACAGCGCATAGATGTCGTCGACCTCGAACGCGAGGTGCCCGAAATAGCGGGCTTCCCCGTAATCTTCGCTATCCCAATTGAAGGTGAGCTCGACCAGCGGCGCATCGCGGCCGGCGCGCTTGCTCTCCGCGACCAGATCGGCATCCGCCGGCCCCGCCAGGAACACGAGGGTGTAGCGGTTCTTCTCGTCGACCCGCCGCCTTACTTCGGTAAGGCCGAGCTTGTTGCAGTAGAAATCGAGTGCCGCATCGAGATCACGAACGCGCAGCATGGTATGAAGATATCGCATGTGAGCCTCACAAACCGGGCCGCCCGGCGGCCGCTGCCAACAACAACGATCGGGACGACACTATATATATGCTGCAGACGGATGCATCCCAGGCCGAGACGGCCATCGCCCGGTTGCGCGAGCTGATCGAAGGCGCGAGCGTGGTTCTGCCTTTCACCGGCGCCGGCATCTCGACCGAATGCGGCATCCCGGATTTCCGCTCGCCCGGCGGCCTATGGACCAAGTACCGGCCCATCGGGTTCGACGACTTCATGGCGAGCCAGGACATGCGCGACGAGTCCTGGCGGCGCCGGCTGGCGATGGACGCCCAGTTTTCCACAGCGCGTCCCGGGCGCGGTCACCGCGCTCTGGCCGATCTCCACAAGGCCGGCAAGGTTCCGGCCGTGGTGACCCAGAACATCGACAATCTGCACCAGGCGTCCGGGATCCCCGACGACCGGGTCATCGAGTTGCATGGCAACACGACCTATGCGACCTGCCTGGACTGCGCCAAGCGCTACGAACTCGCCTGGGTCAGGCAACGGTTCGAGGCCGGCGGGCGTTCGCCCGACTGCGCGGCCTGTGGCGGCTTCATCAAGACGGCGACGATTTCCTTTGGTCAGTCAATGCCCGAGGGCCCGATGCGGCGCGCCGAGGAGCTCACGATGGTTTGCGATCTGTTCCTCGCCATCGGGTCGTCGCTGGTGGTTTGGCCGGCCGCCGGCTTTCCGTTGATGGCCAAGCGCAATGGCGCCCGGCTGGTCATTCTCAACCGCGACGCAACGGAATTCGACGACATTGCCGACCTGGTGATCCGCCAGGACATCGGAACAGTCCTTGCGCAATTCATCACGAATTGATTCGATTCCTGTCGCCCGCGTTGCTGATTCGCCTCTCCTCGGGGAATTTTTGCACAGGGCCACCTAAACGCCATTGCGGAAACTCAATTTATTCTTTTTCATTCGCCGCGTGGTGTTATCTTAACTCCAGAGATTCGTCGAAGCGCCTACCAAGAGCGCCCGGTCA
>DATBBS010000254.1:0-7495 GCA_036270895.1 Xanthobacteraceae bacterium | reverse complement strand
CGCCCGACCCCAACCCGACGCCCCCGCACATCAAGCTTCCGCCGCTGAGCTGCGACTCGCATTTCCACATCTTCGGCCCCGGCAAGGTGTTTCCCTATGCGGCGCAGCGTGCCTTCACGCCGCACGACGCCCCCAAGGATCGGCTGTTCGCCCTGCACGCGTTCCTCGGCTTCGAGCGCGGGATATTCGTGCAGTCGTCCTGCCACGGCACCGACCATGCGGCGGTGCTCGACGCGCTCAGGGACGCGAAGGGCCGTTATCGCGCGGTCGCGCTGCTCGCGCCCGGGACTTCCACGCAGGAGATCGCGCGGCTGAACGACGCCGGCTTCTGCGGCGTGCGCTTTCATTTCCTGCCTCATCTCGGCAATGCGCCGTCCTACGACACGATGCGCGCCGTCATGCGGCTGATCGCGCCCCACGGCTGGCACGTCGCCATCCATGTGACCGGCAAGGACCTGCTCGCGCATCTCGACTTCATCAAGGGAATCGAGGCCCGCGTGGTGATCGATCACATCGCGCGGCTCGACGTGACCGAGGGCGTCACCGGCGCGGCCTTCACGACCCTGCGCCGGCTGCTCGACGGCAGCCGGGTCTGGGTCAAGCTCAGCGGCACCGATCGGGTATCGAAACAGGCGCCGCCGTTCCGCGATGCCGTCGCGCTGGCGCGCGCGCTCGCCGAGCACGCGCCCGAGCGCGTGGTCTGGGGCACCGACTGGCCGCACCCGAACATCGATGCGCACATGCCCGATGACGGGCAGCTGGTCGATTCGGTCGCCGAGGTCGCGCCCGATGAGTCGACGCGCCGGCGCATGCTGGTTGACAACCCGGCCGAGCTGTTCGGATTCTAGGAGCCACCGAGACAAATGGAGACCCCACTCATGTTCACATCCTACGCGGTGGCGGCCGCCGCGATCCTGGGCGCGGCCGCTGGCGCCGCCGCGGCGCGCGGTCTCCAGCGGCCGGGCACGCCCAAGGCCTATATCGTCACCGAGGTCGACGTGACGGGCGACACGGCGGCGTTCCAGCGCGATTACGCGGCGCATGCCCAGGCGACGGTCGAACCCTTCGGCGGGCGCTACCTGGCGCGCGGCGGCCGGACTATCGGCACCGAAGGCGATCCGCCCAAGGGGCGGATCGTGATCAGCGTGTTCGACAGCTTCGAGAAGGCGCAGGCCTGGCGCCAGTCGCCGGCCTACATGAAGATCGTCACGGTGCGCGAACGCGAGGCGACGTCGCGCCAGTATATCGTCGAGGGCGTTGCGGAGTGATGGCGTTGGTGAATGTAAGTTGACGGCGGCCGCGCGCGAAATAGAGCAGCACCGCTGCGGCGAGGCCGCTACATCGACGCCCTGGCGCCGGCCTTGGGTTTCTCTGCCGCCAAGCCCGGCCATCGCGGCCCGCCGGCGATCCTGGTGCGTCCCGCCCGCAATGCCTGCGCGATCTCGTGCCAGGGGCCGCCGGCCTGGATATGCGCCGGATCGTAGCCCGGCATCGGGCGGCGCAACCCGTATTTGGCGCCATGCGCGTCGACCCAGTGCCAGACATCCTCGGCCTCGCCTTCGACGCAGCTCACGTCGACGGCGCGGCCGTAGCCATAGCCGCCGGTCGCATTGCTGCCGCCATGCAGCGAGTTGCCGCCATGCGCCTTGAAACCGGCCGCCAGGCCCTGGCGATAATCGTCGCGGAACGCGCTCAGCATCGACCATCGGATGCCGCGCGCGTCCATCGCCCGGCCCGCGTGATAGAGCTGCTCGCGGAAATCGGGGTCCATGCCGCCGATCACATAAGCCTTCAGCGACATGCCGCGCCGTTTGGCGGCGGCGATGTCTTTCCAGGTGAAGTCGCCGGATGAATCCGACTTGACGGGCATGCGCTGATAGACGTCCCACAGATAGCGGTCGACCTGGTCCATCGGATTGACGGGCTTCTTGGGCGGCGCGACCACAACCTTGCGCGCGGCCGGTTTGATGCGCGCCGCCTCCGCGGGCACCGCGATTTGCGCCGGCGCGTCAGCGATCGGCGCGGACTCGTCCGCCATGGCGAGTCGTACGGGCTGCGTCGGCGTCGCGCCGGTGATGTCGTTGCGACGCGCATTGCCGGTCCATCTCGCCGCAAATGCCAGCGGCTTGATCTCGGGCGGCGTATCGATGAGCGTCGACATTGGCGGCGCGGTCGCCGCCGTCGAGGTTTGAAACGACGGCTGAACGATCCACTCGCTCTGCTTCGGAGTCGGGAACGGGTTCGACAGCGCGAGCGGCAGCGCCACCATGAAAACCAGGACGCCGGACAACAGCCCCGTCGTCACGATGACGCAACCGGAAATCCGATCAGCCGAATACGCGGCACGATCTCGCATGACCAACCCTGTACAACTGATGACGCCCAACGCTCCCCAGACCAGCCGCAGTGCCGCGGTCAGATCGTCTCAAATGCAGCGATTTCCATCATCATTTCCCAAGGTTAGTATGCGGTTAACCGGCGGCGTCTGACGCAAGGGCAAGAAAACGAGGATAACAATTCGACAATGTGGCGTTGCGGTTCCGATTGCGGTTCGCACGCGGAAACCGCGTGAAACCATTGCGCCAAAATGGGACTCGATGCGGGGAGAGAGACGCCATGACATATACTGTCGGTCGGTTCCGGGCCGTACTCATTACTCTTGCGATGGCGTGCCAAACTCTTGCGATGGCGTGCCACAGCCCGGCCGCCGCCCAAACTGTCCGGCTCGTCACGCCCTTCGCGGCCGGCGGGCCGGCGGATCTGCTTGCGCGGCTGCTCGCGCAGGAGCTGCGCGAGCGGCTCGGCGCCGACGTCGTCGTCGATAATCGCGGCGGCGCCGGGGGCGTGCTCGGCACCGAGGCGGTGGCGCGCGCGGCGCCCGACGGCAAAACGCTGCTGCTCGGGAGCCTCGGCTCGCACGTCATCAGCGCGGCGTTACGCCCGCAGCTCTCCTATGATCCGCGCAAGTCATTCGATCCGCTCGTGCTGATCGGCTCGGTGCCGTCGGTCCTGGTGGTGAGCCCGCGGCTCGAAGCCGCCAGCCTCGGCGAGCTGATCGCGATGGCGAGGCAGGGACGCAAGCTGAGCTACGGCTCGGCCGGCCCCGGCACCACGATGAATATCGCGGGCGAGCTGCTCGGCGCGCAGGCCGGCATCGCGGTCGCGCATGTGCCGTATCGCGGCGCCGGTCCAGCGATCAACGATCTGCTGGGCGGCCATGTCGACATCGTGATCGCGGATTTTCCCGTGCTGCTGCCGCTCATCAGCAGCAAGTCCGTGCGCGCGCTCGCGCTATTCGGGGCCGAGCGCTCCTCCCTGCTGCCGGACGTGCCGACCACCGCCGAGCTCGGCTTTCCCCAGATGGTGATGGAGAACTGGTACGGCGTCTTTGCGCCCTTCGGTCTGGCGGCCGACGAGCACGCGACGCTCGAGCGGGCGATCCTCGCCGCGCTGAGGTCGCCCACCGTGGTCGAGCGGCTCGAGGCCGGAGGACTGCACGGCATGCTGGGCAGTACCGCCTTCAGGGCGCGACTCGCCAGCGACATCGCCTATTGGGGCCCCGCCATCAACCAAATGGGCATCAAGGGCGAGTAGCGGATTTTTCGGTCATTGTGGGAGGCACCGATGAAGCAGCCTTGCGTCGCCCTCGCGCTCGCGGCCGGCTTTGCCTGGCTCGCCGGCGTTGCGGCGATGGCGGAGACTTATCCCGCCAAGCCCATCCGCCTGATCGTGACCTTCCCGCCCGGCGGCAGCACCGACACCATGGCGCGCGCTCTGCAGCCGCATCTCGAAAAGCGTCTCGGCCAGCCGATCGTGATCGACAACCGGCCGGGCGCGGGTGGCGCGATCGGAGTCGATGCGGTCGCCAAGGCGGCGCCCGACGGCTATGTGATCGGGGTGGGCGCCGCCGGCGCGCTCGCCGTCAATGTGAGCCTCAACGAGAAGCTGCCCTACGACCCCTTCGCGGATCTCGCGCCGGTCAGCGGGCTCTCGCAGTCGCCGTTCATCCTGGCGGCGCCGCTGTCATTTGCAGGGAACACGATTGCCGACGTGATCGCGCTCGCCAAGACGGCGCCCGGCGGCCTGTCGATCGGCCACGGCGGCAACGGAACCGCCATGCATCTGACCGCCCAGTTGTTCAACCACATGGCCGGACTCGATCTCACGCTCGTTCCCTATCGCGGTACCGGACCGGTGACCCAGGATGTGTTGGCCGGCCATATTCCGCTCGGCATTACCGACACACCGAGTGCGCTGGCGCAGATTAAGGCCGGGCAGATCAAGGCGCTCGCGATCTCGAGCCGCCGCCGCTTTGCCGCACTGCCCGATATCCCGACCTTCGATGAGTCGGGGCTGCCGGGCTACGAGTCGATCGGCTGGTTCGGCTTTGTGGCGCCCGCCGGCACGTCGCCGGAAATCATCGACCGCCTCAACCGGGCGATCGTCGCCGCCCTCGAGGATCCAGGGGTGCGCGACCAGATCCGCGCCATCGGGGCGGAACCGATGCCCGGAACGCCTGAGGAATTCGGGCGATACATCCGAAGCGAATACGAAAAATGGGCGAGAGTTGTGGCGCAATCGGGAGCGAAACAGAAATGAGCGGTCCGTTGCGACTCCGTTCGCCTTTCGTCTTCACGAGATCGCGACATGTCGTGCGTGCGCCGCGAAATATGGCGCGGTCAAAAAATAAATTTTTCGGATTTGTCGTCGTTGTGATTTGAAAAAAAAATGCGACGCTATATCTTCCACGGGTCGTAATGCCTCGTGGTTACCGTACTGCGGCTTCTGGCGTAGGCGCTCCCGTCGATGTGCCAAGACGAAACGAAGGTTATTTCAGGCACCGCGCGCATCGGCGTCGCCCTGATGTCCGGGGCCCTGTTTGGAATGGTTGCGCAGGCGGCGCTTCGATATGCCGGTCTCGATCTCGCGACTGTTCGCGGCGACCTGATCGTCGACGGCGCCGCCCGACCCGGTTTGGCCTCCTGGGTCTGGTGGTTCCTGGCGATTGCCATATTTTTCGTAGGACCATTGAGTGTGGTGCTGGTCAGGCGTTTTATCGCCGACCGGAGGCTGTTTCGCGAACCGTGGCTGCTGCTGTGGATTATGATTGTGCTGGGTCTGGTGACGCTTGTTCATCTGGCTCCAACGCACCTCGGCATGACCAGCGCGCCGGACGGGTTTCCCGTGGTGGTCTTGTCGGCGCTGCTGGCGGCGATCGGCACCCGGTTGGCGTGGCCCGCCGGAGGGAATCGCTCATCCGGACCGCAGAGCGGGCGCGACCGCGCCGCGGGCCCGTTCCCCATCCCGCGGCCGGGCCGAGGCGGCAGCGTCAATCCTGGATTGCCCATGCGTGGCATGCGCCGCGTCCGCTCCGCCATGTCGGGCTTGCGCGTGGTGGCAAATGTGGCGCTCGCGGTCGTGACGCCGATCGCCGCGCTGGCGGCGGTCTCCGCGCTCAGCGGCGCCGCGGTCATGCATGAGCTGGCCGTCCCGGGGACGATCCACGCGCCGATCGTCAAGCAGGCCATACGGCAGGCGCCGCGCATCGAGGTCCTCGCGCTTGCGGATGAGGAGCCCCTCGCGCTCGCAGACGAGCCGGCAGGCGCCGATCCGCGCGCCGCCGTGGCGGCGATCCGGCCGGAGCCGGTCCGGGCCGCGCCGCCGGTGCGGCAACCGGCCGTGCGGATCACGGCGCTGGCCAATGCCCGCGTCCCGATGTCGGCGAGTGAGCTCACCTTCGCCAAGGGCTACGCCAAGCGCCGCGCCGCGCTGCAAGCCGAGAAGACCGCCCAGGCGTCGGCGGCACCAGAGCTCAAGGTCGCCGCCAAGTTGGCGAGCCGGGCCGAACGCTACGATCGATCTCACCGGCGCGGCGCCAACGCCCGCCACGGCGGCTACCAGCGCTACGCGGCATATAACCGGCAGGCCGGGTTCGACCGCCACGCCAGCGAGTCGAGCCGCTACACTGACGGCTCAAGCCGTTACACCGACGGCTCAAGGCGCTACACCGACGGGTCCTACACCGACGGCTTCAACCGCTACGCCGGCCACAATCGACAGCGCACCCATGACCGATCTGGCGGTTACCAGCGTTATGCCCATTATGATTGGCAATGGTGAAGCAGGCCGGTGGGACGCCGCCTTTCTGCCGACGAAGCACATAGATGATGGTGCGGATCAGCGCGATCCGCCCAAGGCCGTCAGCTCGAGCAGCTTGACGAGCGCATTGAGGGTCCGGTTGGCGGGCGTCGGGATGCCGAGCGCCTCGCCTTCGCGGACCACATAGCCGTTGAGATGGTCGATTTCGGTGCGCTTGCCCTTGAGGATGTCTTGCGCGGTCGATGACAGGGTCGTCGGCATGGCGTCGGCGAGCCGGAACGCGGCTTCCACCATATCGCCGGGCAACCGGATGCCCTTGGCCTGGGCGACCTGCACCACTTCATCGACGGTCTCCCGCATGATGGCGCGAATCTCGGGCAGCGCGACCATCCGGGCATAGGGAGCGCGACTCAGGGCCGAGATCGCGTTATAGGCGCAGTTCATCACCAGCTTCGACCAGAGCTCGACCGCGATATCGGCGGAAATCTTGACCGAGATTCCGGCACCCATGAACAGCGTCGCGATCTCGTTGAGCAGGCGCTGCCCGGATTCGTCCCCACTGCGCAATTCGTTCAGGCGCCCGACGACCAGGCTGCCGCCGCCGGTATGCCGCACGGATCCGGGAGCCGGCATCTCGGCCGCCGCATAGACCAGCCCGGCGATCACCGGAGTTTTGACGTGCAGCCGGATGCGCTCCACGTTGTTCACGCCATTCTGCAGGCTGAGAACCACGGCGTCGGCGGGAAGCTGCGGCGCCATCTGGCGCGCGGCGTCCTCCGTATCGGCGCTTTTTACGCAAAACAGGACCAGCCCGGCATCTCCGACGGCCGCCATGTCTTCGGTGGCGGCGACCGGGATGTGTTCGCGGAAATCGACGCTTTGCAGCAGCAGCCCGTCCCGCCTGATCGCATCGACATGCGCCCGGCGGCCGATCAGAGTCACCTTGGCGCCGGCACGTGCCAACATGCCGCCAAAATAGCAGCCGACCGCTCCCGCCCCCACGACCGCGATGGGGGACCCGATCCCGATTGTCATCGAACCCCAGACGAGTGTCGCCGAACACGCGGGATGCCGGCATGGATTCCGCCATCCCACCACGGGATGCGGAGGCTATGATAAGCGTGGGGCGCTCCCGGTCACAATGTCCCGCTCATCCCCTTGTCGTCCGAAATAATGTGCCGCGGTATCGCCAGCCGCTCGGCGAGCTCCACCAGCCCGAACAGCACGACCCCCAGCACCGTCAGGCACACGATTCGGCGAACAGGAGCTGGGTGTCCATGCTGCCGTTGGCCACCATCAGGAGATAGCCCAGCCCGGCGTCGCCACCGACGAACTCGCCCACCACGGCGCCGACGACCGCAAGCGTGATCGAGATCTTCAGGCCCCCGAAGATCGA
>DATBBS010000253.1:0-4653 GCA_036270895.1 Xanthobacteraceae bacterium | reverse complement strand
TCGCGCGTCTGCGCGTCGAGCGCCGCGAAAGGCTCGTCCATCAGCATGATCGTCGGGTTGATCGCGAGCGCGCGCACCAGGCCGACGCGCTGCTGCATGCCGCCGGAGAGCTGATAGGGATAGTGGCGCTCGAAGCCCGAGAGTCCGACCAGGTCGAGATAATGCTGCACCCGCTCCTTGATCGCGGCGGGCGGCGCTCCCGCGATCTTCAACCCGAAGGCGGCGTTCTCGAACACGGTCTTCCAGGGCAGCAGGCCAAAATGCTGGAACACCATGGCGACGCCCTCCGGCGGGCCGCGCACCGGCTTGCCGCCGACCAGAAGATCGCCGGAGGTAAGATCGATCAGGCCCGCGATGGCGCGCAGGAAGGTCGTTTTGCCGCAGCCGCTCGGGCCCACGATGCAGAGAATTTCCTGATGCCGGACCGACAGCGTGAGCTGGCGGAACGCCACCACCGTGCCGTCGAGAAACAGCTTGCTGGCGTTGCGGGCGATGATCGCAGTGCCTGGATCCGCTTCCCCGGCAAGCATGTGCGCGTTCTCCCTGCGGCGCCGCCGCGCCATTGCTTCTTGTCGGGTATCCTTTTGGCGATGCGGAAGATCGAGTCAAGTCGCGCCGGCGGGCCCGGCATTGCGTGTCCTGCAGCCCTTCGCCGCTCTTTCGCGACCCCTGTCGGGCACGCGCGAGCGAAACCGCTCAGCGCTTGCGCCCCGGCATCTGGGCCGGTGGCTGGCCTTTCGCAATCAGCTTGGCGTCGCGCGACATTTCGAGGCAGGACAGCAATTCCACGTAGCTGGCGCCGCCTCCGGTCGACACCATCGACAGGCAATGGCTCCTGTCGGCGGCGGAAAACGTGGACCACGCCTTGGCCAGGTCTTCGCGGGCGGATTTCTCGTCGTTGAGGCAGGATTCGCTCGTGCGCCCGGTGATCATGCCGTCGATGCCGGCAGCCCGGCAGCTCGGCTCGACCTTGAGGGTCGGGACCGCGTCGGCGGCGACCGCGATGAGGCTCGAACCCACGATGAGTGCGGTAATGGGGATCATGTAGACCACCTTTGCTGGCGGCATGCCCTTACGACAATAACACGAATCGGGCAGCGAAGTTGCCTCTAAGGTAGCATGACGCTGTCGGCCGTGCGGTCGGTAATGAAGCTGTGGGCGGCCGCGTGGGTAATGAACAGGGGCAGGCGCGCCGCCTCGGCGGCCGCTTGCGGCGTAACCCCGCAGGCCCAGAAGACCGGCACCCGGTCCGGCGGCAGCACCGGCACCGGCCCCCCGAACATCGGACTGGCGAGGTCGGCGCCGATGGCGGCGGGGTCGCCGATATGGATCGGCGCACCGTGATTGAGCGGGAAGCGCGCCGTCACCTGGGTCGCCGTGATCGCCTGGGCCGGGGTCAGCCAGCGCATGGTGACGATGAGGTCGCCCCGGAATGGGCCGGCCGGCTCGGTCGGCAAGCCGGTGCGCAGCACCCAGCGGTCGCTCCCGGTCGGCACGCCGGCGCGTTCCAGCGCGGCGTCGAAGGTGATGCCGGAGCCGATCAGGAAACAGACGAGGTCGTCGCGCCAGATATCGGTCAGATCGCTGCGGTCGTCCTGGCGGGCGCCGTCGACGAAGACCGAATAGCGCGCGCAATCGGTGCGCAGATCGGCGCTCGGCGCCAGCCGGCGCGGGACCGGATCGCCCGGGTCGGTGACCTCGAGCACCGGGCAGGCGCGCTGGTTGCGCTGACAATATAAGAGGAAGTCGAAGCAGAAGGGTTTGGGCAGTATCGCCAGGTTGCATTGCACGAAGCCGGGCGCGAGACCGCGGCTGGTGCCGCGGATGCGGCCGGCGCGGATGTCGCGCCGCACCCGCTCGCTGTCGAGCATCGCGCCGGGCGCCGCGTCATCCACCGGCCGTCTCCATCAGAAGATCGGCGGTCTCATTCGGCATGGTGGTCATCGGGAAGTGGTTCGACGCGAGCTTGCGCGCCGACCAGCCCGGCTCGCGGCTCGCCCATTCGTAATAGTCGAGGAAACGATGCGTCGGCTTGAGCGTGGCGAGCACATAGATCTTGTTCGGCACCCTGAGATAATGGCCCGCGAGCCGCACTGGCTGGAGCAGCGAGCGCAGCGGGTGGAAGCTCATGCGCGCCAGATAGGCGGCGCGCTCCTCCGCATCCTCGATCCCGGTGTCGAGCACGAGCGATGTCGGCACCCGGTATCCGTCGCCATGCTGGCGCGCCAGGCTCTCCACGGTGGCGCGGCGCTCGGGCGGCACGAGGTCGAGCATGCATTGTCCGTTCTGCGGCAGCGCGGCATCGAGATAGACCAGGGTTTTAATACTTTCCGACATGCGGTCGGCGACGCCGCTGATGACGAGCCCGCCATAGCTCGTCCCGGCCAGCACGATGTCCTGCAGGCTCTCCCACGCAATGAGGTTGGCGACATCATCGATATGGGTGTCGAGCCCGGTTTCGCGTGTGACGAGATGCTCGCGCTCGCCCAGGCCGGTCAGCGTCGGGGCAAAGACGCGGTGCCCGGCGGCGCGCAGCCGGTCGGCGACCGCGCCCCATTGCCAGCCGCCGCCCCAGGTTCCGTGCACCAGAACGAAATCGACCATGTGGCTCCGATCGGGCGCGGGCCCGTTGCGCGGGCCGCGCGGGCTGCGTTGCGCCGCAAGACGTTGTCATTCATAGTGGGCTCGCCAGCCTTCTGTCATCCCACATCTCAGGATCTGTCGCGCGGAGCCGTTTCATGCTCGACCCGTTCGTCTACAAATCGGATCAGCTCCGCGTGCTGTTCGGGCGGGGCGCGATCGAGCGGATCGCCGAGGAGGCGGCGCGGCACAAGATCTCGCGCGCCATGATGCTGTGCTCGCAAAATCGCGGCGACTTCGCGCAGGCCGTCGCGGCGCGACTGGGCGAGCGCGCCGTCGGGGTCAGCAAGGCGGCGCGGCCCGGCATGCCGAGCGCGGCCTTCGACGAGATCGTCGCCGATCTCGGGCGGCTGCGCGCCGACGGCTTCGTCTGTGTCGGCGGCGGCTCGCCCACCGGCCTCGCCAAGGCGGTGGCGGCGGCCACCAGGCTGCCCTTCATCGCGGTGGTCACCACCTATTCGGGCTCGGAGATGTCCGGGCGCTGGTACATCGGCACGGGAGCGGACGAGCGCACCGGCGAATCGTCCAGCGCGCTGCCGGCGAGCGCGATCTACGATCCCGACCTCACCGTCGATCTGCCGTTCCCGACCTCGGCGGCGAGCTGCATGAACGCGATGGCGCATGCGGTCGAGTCGCTCTACGGGCCGGACGCCAATCCGATCGTGCTGACCCTGGCCGAGGAGGCGGTCCGCCGCCTGGGATCGGCGCTTCCCCGCCTCAAGCGCGACCCGAAGGACATCGATGCGCGCAGCGATGCGCTCTACGGCGCCTGGCTCGCGGCGGCGTTCCGCGCCACCACCGGGCTATCGCATGTGGTGGCGCAACGCGTGCGCCAGAACTTCGGGACCGAGCATGCGCGCACGCACGCGGCCGTCCTGCCCTACGCGGCGGCGTTCAACCGCCAGGCCGCGCCCGACGCCATGGCGCGCATCGCGCGCGCGCTCGGCGTCGCCGACCCCGCACAGGCGCTCTACGACATCAACGTCGCCTGCGGGCTCGCGACCGGACTGAAGGACCTCGGCATGCGCGAGGATGATATCGGGCGCGCCGTCGACGTGGTGGCGAAACGGAAATTCCCCAACCCGCGGCCGCTCACGGCATCGGACATCGAGGGCGTGATCAGGCAGGCTTTCGCGGGGAAGCCGCCGCGGTTTTGATATGACGCGCTCGGGGCGACAGCCCCGCGAAAGCCGGCCGACAGCAGGCGCCCGCGCCATTCCATCGCTGCCGTGGCATGTGAACTTCGCCCCCGGCGCAGAACGGCGCAACAGGTAGCGCTCCTGGTTGACACATATCGAAAGTTGCGCGCAAGTTGGCGCAGCAGCCACGCCAAGCACACCGCATGAGAGGGGGCTATATGCGCAAATTCGTCATGGTGTTAGCCGGTCCAATATCTTTCGCACTCCTGACGTCCGCCGCCAGTGCGCAGGACTGCGTTCCACCTGAACCGAAATCAATCGCCGGAATCTGCAATAAGGAAGCCGGGGGATATTACGACTGCCAGCAAAAAAAGTGGTTCATTCGCATGACGCAAACCATGGTCATGGCAAAGAACAATTGCGTTGATCGGATGGCAAAGGCGAGGAAAAAGCACTAGCGGCCTGTTCCCGATCCCTTCGCAAGGGTTGAACCCGGCTGTCTTGAGTTCGGCGTGTCAGGGAACTAGGCGGCGCGGGTCTGGCCGTCCGGCCGCGCGAAATATTCGCGCAAGTCATCGACCGACTGCGGCTCGCTGAAGAAATAGCCCTGCACCTCGGTGCAGCCCTCGGCGCGCACGTGACGGAGCTGCTCCAGGGTCTCCACGCCTTCCGCCGTGGTGGCGATGCCGAGACCCTTGCCGAGACCGGCCACCGCCTTGACGATGGCGGCGCAGTCGCCCTTGTCGGAAATATCCTTGATGAAGGAGCGGTCGATCTTGATCTTGTCGAACGGAAAGCTGCGCAGATAGCTCAGCGACGAATAGCCGGTGCCGAAATCGTCCATCGAGATCTTGATGCCGAAGCCGCGCAGCTG
>DATBBS010000252.1:0-1996 GCA_036270895.1 Xanthobacteraceae bacterium | reverse complement strand
GGCCGCTATGCCGGCATGGTCATCGTGCCGGAGGCGCACGCCACGGAGGCCAAACTGGACAAGCCGGTCGACACCATCCTGCACCACAAGGACACGGTGCTGCTGCCGTCGATGAACGTACGCGAGGCGGCGTCGGCCTTCGACCGCGCCGAGGCGGAGTCGCTCGCCGTGGTCGATTCGCCGCTGACCCGCCGCGTCAGCGGCCTGCTGAGCGAGGCCCATACGTTGCGGCGCTATGCCGAGGAATCCGAGCAGCGCCGGCGCGAGCTGCTGGGCGAGAAGTGAGGGCGGTCGGGCGGAAACGCGGCGGCTCAAAACGCCTTGAATACTTGGCTGACGTGCTCGACATGCGGCGGCTGCGCGAAGCAGTGGCCGACCAGCTTGCGCCATTCGGCGAAATCGGCCGAGCCGCGGAAATCGTCGGTGTGGTTCTCGACCGTGCCCCACTGCACGAACAGGCGGTAGCGGTGCGGCAGCTCGACCGAGCGCTGCAGCTCCATGCCGGTGCAGCCCTTGGCGCGCTTGAAAAGAGGCGCCGCCTTCTGCGCGCCGCTCTCGAATTCCGCTTCCATGCCGGGCTTGATATCGATCTGCGCGATTTCGAGGACCATGTCCGTCTCCACAATTTGTGAGCGTCATGCCCCGCGAAAGCGGGGCATCCGGTACACGATGGCATCCGTGTTCGGATGCAGAATCTCCATGCGAGCCAAATGGCGTACTGGATTGCCCGCTTTCGCGGGCAATGACGGAAGGGGTCTTCTCACGCCGCCGCCTGACCGAGGCCGCGCTTGAGCGAGGCGATCGCCTCGTCGGCCGTCTGCAGGTCGCCGAAATTCGAATAGAAGGCCCGCAAGGAGGCGTTCTGCTCGTCGTCCGAATAGGTCGCGAGCGCGTCCGGCACCATGACGACCTTGAAATTGAGCATCATGGCGTCGCGCGCCGAGCTTTCGCAGCACACCTGGGTGGCGGTGCCGCCGATCAGCAGCGTATCGATGCCGCGGCCGCGCAGATAGGCCTCGATGTCCGACGAGCCCTGGATGAAGGCGGAGAACCGCTTCTTCACGATCTGCGCGTCCTCCGGCCGGACATCGAGCTCGGGCCACAGCGCATGCCCTTCCTCGCCGAGCTCCATGCTGGCGTAGCGCCGGTCGCGCCGCTCCGGCGTCTGCAGCCAGTCATGCAGCACGCTCCAGCTCTCGCGCGTGCCCGACGTGGTGTTCCTGACCCACACCACATGGCCGCCGAGCTCGCGCGTCGCGGCGGCGAGGCGGTTGACGGTCGGCACGATCTTGCGCGCCATCGGCACCTCGCCCTGGAAGCCGGGCTTCATGAAATAGTTCTGCATGTCGATCACGACGAGCGCAGTCTTGGCGGGCTCGATCACGTCGAAGGGATGCGGCCGGCCGGCGCGCCGGATCACGCGCTCGAGCACATGGGCCGGGATCGACAATTCGTGCATGCGGGTCTCCCGAGGTGAAGGCGGCAAATCTTGGGCGGCGGGCGCCACGGGTTCAAGTGCAAATTTTGCGTGTCGGCCCTGTCCTGAGGGTGCGGGCAGGGGAGCGATGCCTCAGTGTCGCCATGTCGGCCGGCGACATTGTGCCCAAGGGCGACGCCGCGAGTCGGGCAGACCGTGGACATGGCGACAGACCCCAAGGCGGAGGCCGCGACCGCCCTGCACCGTTTCGGGTTCGGGCCGCGTGCCGGCGCCATCGCCGCCATCGCGTCGGACCCGCGCGGGGCCGTGCTGGCCGAGCTTTCCCGCCCGGGCGCCGGCCGCATCACCGATCAGGATCTGCTGTCGACCGGCGAGGCCGCGCGCGCCGCCTTCGATTTCCGCCAGGAGCGCAAGGCGGCGCGGCTCGCCGACCGGGCGGAACGCGAGGCGGCGAAAAGCGTTGCCAACAACGCCACGGCCAACGCCGGGAACGCTCCGGTCGACGGTGCCACCCCCATGGCGCCGCTGGCCCAGAATGCGCCGCCGCCGCAGCCCAAG
>DATBBS010000251.1:0-1843 GCA_036270895.1 Xanthobacteraceae bacterium | reverse complement strand
TGCGGCCACAGCGCATAGCTCTGGAAGATCATCGACATGTTACGGCTCTCGGGCGGCAGCGTGCGGGCCGGCGAGGAGACGATGCGGTCGCCGACCACGATCTCGCCCTCGCTCGGCTCGACGAAGCCGGCGATCAGCCGCAGCGTCGTGGTCTTGCCGCAACCGGAGGGACCGAGCAGGCACACCAGGAGCCCGTGCTCGATCTTGAGCGATACCGCGTCCACCACCGCGAGCGCCCCGTAGCGCTTGGTCAGACCGCGCAATTCGACTGCTGCCACCGTGAGCCCCTCGACTGTCCCTTACTCATGAACCATTCCGGCCGTCAGGATACCAACACCGCGGGCGGCCGTGGCGTCCCACGATGCCGCAGGGCGCCGGCAGTCCCTCTCAGGCGCCCGTGAAGGCCGGCTTGCGCTTTTCCATGAAGGCCCGGCGGCCCTCGATATAGTCGTTGCTGGCGAAGCACTGTTTCACCAATTCGGCGCAGCGCGGGAGGTCGCGCTTGGTCTCGTCCCGCACGGTCTCGTTGGCGATGAACTTGACCGCATTCACGGTGAGCGGCGCATTGCCGGCGATGGTCTCGGCATAATCCTTGACATAGGTTTCTACGCCGTCGGCCGGCAGCACGCGGTTGACCAGGCCCATGGCCTGCGCCTCGGCGGCGTCGAACTGGCGCGCCGTATAGAAGATCTCCTTGGTGAAGGACGGCCCGACCAGGTCGGACAGACGCTTGATCCCGGGAAAGCCGTAGCCCAGGCCGAGCTTGGCGGCCGGAATCGCGAAACGCGAATTGTCGGAAGCGATGCGCAGGTCGCAGCACACCGCGAGCCCGAGGCCGCCACCGATACAGTAGCCGCGGATCATCGCGATCGTGGGCTTGGGAAACTCGTAGAGCGCGTCGTTGGCCTTCGCCACCATCGCGTTGTAGCGCGCCTGCGCTTCCTCGTTGGCGCGCTCGCTCTCGAACTTGGAGATGTCGGCGCCCGACACGAAGGCCTTGCCGCCGGCGCCGGTGATCACCACGACGCGGACATCGTCGTCCCTGGCGAAGTCGTCCATGATCCGGCTCGCGGCCTCCCACATCTCGAACGAGACCGCGTTATGGCGTTCCGGATTGTTGAAGATCATGTATCCGATGCGTCCCTCCTTGCGGGACAGCATCTTGTCGGTCTGGGTCATGACGAAGCTCCGTTATGGCGGTTCGCCGTCATTGCGAGGAGGCCGAAGGCCGACGAAGTAATCTCGCCCGGCGGCACGAGATTGCGTCGGCGTGCTTCGCACGCCTCGCAATGACGCAAGAATTGTATCCGGATCACCATCAAATCGCGTTGGCCTTGCGCAAGGCGGCGATCTGCTTGGCGCCGTAGCCGAGCTCCTTGAGCACCGCGCTGGTGTGCTGACCGAGCTCGGGCGGCGGCGTGTCCAGCTTGCTCGGCGTGCGCGACAGCGTGACCGGCTGGCCGACCAGCGTGAGCTTGCTGTTCTTCACCGGTTGCGCCATGCGGACATGCTTGACCTGCGGGTCGGCGAACATCTGGTCGATCGAATAGATCGGTCCGCTCGGCACGCCCGCCTGGTTGAGCCGGTCGATCCATTCGGCGCTGCTGCGCTTGACCGTGTGCCGGTCGATCTCGGCATTGAGCGCGTCGCGGTTCTTCGAGCGGTTCGCGCCGGTCGCGTAGTCGGGATTGGCGACCATGTCGGGCGCCTCGATCGCCTTGCAGAAGCGCTCCCAGATCTTCTGCCCGGTCGACGCGATGTTGATATAGCCGTCGGCGGTCTTGAACACGCCGGTCGGAATGCTGGTCGGATGATTGTTGCCGGCCTGCTTGGCGACCTCGCC
>DATBBS010000250.1:0-4525 GCA_036270895.1 Xanthobacteraceae bacterium | reverse complement strand
CCGACCGCATCGGGAGCCTTGGCCTCGAGGGTGGCGGGCCATCCGAACGCGTCCGCGACCCCATAGGCGGCCGCGCCCGCGAGCACCGGAATGGCGAGCAGGCCGGTACCGATTATTCCCAGCGAGAACATCACGAAGGTCAGCTCGCCCGCCAGCGGCCGCAGCGCATTCGCCGCATCGGCGGCGGTGTGGATGTCCTTCACACCGTGGGCGTTGAGCACCGCCGCGGTCGTGAGAATGATGAAGAACGCGATCCCGTTGGAAAGGATCATGCCGGCGGTCGTGTCGATCGCGATGCGATCGATTTCCGACTGTCCGCCGCGCGTAAGCTCGCGCAGCGGGCGCCGTATCTTTTTCTGGTTCATTTCCTCCACTTCTTGCGCGGCCTGCCAGAAAAACAGATACGGACTTATCGTGGTGCCGAGCACCGCGACCAGCATCAGGAAATAGGCCGGGTCGGGCGACGGCTTTGGCCAGATGGCGGCGAGCAGGGCCTCGCTCCAGGGGATATTTACCGTGAACGCCGTCGCCACATACAAGAACAGGACCAGGGTGAGAAACTTCAAGATCGGCGCATATCGCCGGTAGGGCACGAAGATCTGGAGCAAGACTGAGCCGGCGGCGAAAATCAGGGCGTGCTCGTGTTTCAATCCGCCGACGACGAGCCACAGCGCCTCGCCCATGGCGGCGATGTCCGCCGCGATGTTGAACGTGTTGGCAATCACCAGCAGCGAGACCAGTCCCAGCACGACCGGCCGCGGCGCGAAGTGGTTGAGGTTCGCGGCAATGCCCCGACCCGTGACCCGACCGATTTTCGCGCTGACAACCTGAATGGCGATCATGAAGGGTGTCGTCAGAAACACCGTCCACAGCAAGCCGTAGCCGAACTGAGCGCCGGCCTGCGAATAGGTCGCGATGCCCGAGGGATCGTCATCGGCCGCGCCGGTCACCAGACCGGGACCGAGCAATCGAAAGAACATGCTTTTGGGCTTCTTGGGCGGCCCAGTCGTCGCGGATTCTGTCATTTCCCACCGAGGTGCGGATCCATGCAGGCGTGCCGAGGGTCAGCGATAACACATCGTCGACCCCGGCGTGTCGTGTTGGAACGGCCCAGGTGGCGGAAAGTTGCAACAAACGCAGGCAAATAGACCGCGTGGCGACGGCAATCGGCCCGGAGCGCTGGCCTATGACCGGCAGGTCAGTGCGCGCGCCCCCTGGCCTCGACGGTGATTGCCGGGATTGCTTCAGATGCCGGCGCTGCGGCTCGCCCGACGCGGGCGCCGCCCACATAGCCCAACATCCGGCTGTGCATCGACGGCATCGACTGGATGGTCATGTGATCCATGCCGCGAATTCTTCCGACGTCGATATTCTGCAGGCTGCCACGGAATCCCGGCCCGGGCCGGACCGGCACGCCGGAGCCGGAGATGTAGAAATTGACGGCCCGACGCACGTTGCTCGCCACCGGCCCGCTCGATGTGGATTCGAGCGAGATCAACAGCGCGACCGGAACACCCGCATTCCTCAGTTGCTCGGCGACGTCCAGCACGGCGCCGCCTCCGAGCGAATGGCCGATCAGGATGATCGAACGAACCCTTCCGCTCTTGTAGTCGCGGATGGCTTCGGACGCGACCGCGCCGGATTCGCCGTGGCCATAGACGCTCGCCGCAATGCCCATGCGGGCAAGCTTGCCGGCGAGGGCGTCGAGGCCGACGGACACGTTGAAGATGCCACGCAGCAAATAAGCATGGGTGCGGCCGTGCGGCGCCGCCGCGGCGGGTCCGTGCGCGAACCAGCAAAGCAGCACGACGAGACAGCATGACGACAAGCGACGCAGCGGCATGATTTTCCTTTCGGCGCGCAAAACGCGCCAGGCTGGCAGGATGAACGAATAGACGCGGCTGGCCATCGGCTCGCCGCCAAATGAGCCCCCATTGCCCGAACAGCCGGCCCGACTCGGCCGCTCGAGCCGGCAAAATTTCTTTCATGAGGTTCGGCTCGTCAAGTAGCTTGCGGCGCGAAAACAAAAAAGCGGCGGCCCGATCGGGAAGCCCGGCCCTTCGTCCGTCCATCTGGCCTGCTAGCGCTGCAGCCTGACGCCGAGCAGGAACTGATCGGCCACGTAATCCACGCCCGGAACGCTGGAGTTGAGCCAGTCGCGGCGGATTTCCGCCTTGAGTTGCATGTTACGGGTGAGCTTGTAGGTCAACGCCATCGAGGCGAACCAGCGGTGGTCGATGCGCGCGAAACCCACATAGTCGTCGATGCCGAAGCCGAGTTTCGCAGTGCCGATCAGCCAGCGGCGGAACGCATGGTCGACCTGCAGGCCGAAGTCGCGCGATAGATCGCCCGAGACCCCCGGCAGGATCACCTCGTTGACGGTCGACTTCGCGGTCGCCGTGACGAGGGTGAGCGGCGTCGCGGTGTAGATCAACGACGCGTCCATGGTGGCGCCGCCGAGGTCGGTCAGCCCCGGGTCCTTGTAGTGGCGGGTGAGATAGCCGACCGAAGCCTCGCCGGTGATCTTGCGGGTGAACTCGAAGGTCGAGCCGACTCTTGCATAGACCCCGTTGGAATCGCGCTGCTCGCCGTTGCGGTCGAAGGCGAGATCGTGCACCCGGCTGTCGGCGCCCACCTCGACGAACGGCTTGACGCCGGGCGTCAGCTCATAGCTGCCGCGCAGCGCGCCGCCGTATTGATTGAAATTGCGGTCATCATTGCTCGACGTGGTGCCGTCGGTGAGGCTCGACTCCTGGTAGGCGCTGCGGTCGATCAGGCCCCTGGCGCTGACCTCGAAGCGGTTGAAGCTGTGGGTATAGCCGAGCGTGCCGCCGAGCGTGGTGACGATCGGGAGGCGCTTGAGGCCGGCCTGAATATTGGGACTGCCGGGATTGTCGGTGCCGACCAGCAGGCGCCCCTCCGCGTCGAGCCGGTCATGGCTCGTGATGTCGACCCTTCCGTCGACCCGCGCATCGACACTCGGACGGTCGAGCGAGGCCGGCGGCCCGGGCGGAACAGTGGTGAAATTCTGCGAATAGGCGGTGTAGCTCGTCTTGATGTCGGCATTGAGGGCGTGACGCTCCCAGTCCGACCGCACCCTGAGCTCGGGCGTGGCGATCATGAGTGGGGAAGCTTTGCCGCCCGGCAGATGCGTCGGATTGGTATCGTAGCCGCCGATGAGCTCGATCGCGGGAAACAGCGTGAAAACGCCGGCCCGCAGGCCGACCGGCGCGAAGGGATCCTGCTCGATGATGATTCTGCGCCGGCTCGGCGTAACAATGGCGGGCACGAGCGTCGCCACCGGCACCGGGAACGCAGCGGCGCCGCGCCGCTGCGTTTCCGCGGAGGGGCGCGTCGGCACGCTCGCCAGCACGGGCGGCGGGACGACGCCGGGCTGCGGCGGGGCCGGCAGGGAGACGCCCGGCTTGCGCCGCACGGCGGCGCGCGCTTTGCGCCGCTGCGCGTTGGTGGAATCGAATCCGGTGCTGCCGGCGCCCGAGGCGGGCGGGTTGCCATAGACCGGGATCTCGCCGAAGCGCGAGGGACCGCCGCCCTGCCGGACGGTGGCGGCGCCGCGGAAGCGGCCGGGATTGCGCGGATCGCCTTCGAGCGGACGGAAGACGGTGGCCGGATCGATCGCCCGCCACCCGGCGGGCTGATCGGGCGCCTGCGCACACGCAGGCACGAGCGCGGCCATGAACAGGACCACGCCCGACGCCGCAGCGGTCAGCGCAGAAAAAAGGCGCGGCACTGGTGATGTCCTTTAGGCCGGCCGAACGGCACGCATTCCTTAACGGTGGTAAAATGAGCATGGTTAACAGGAGGTTGACGGGGCCTCCCGGGCGCTCGCCCGGGCGGTCGCCCGGGCCGGCTTTTCGTGCTATTTGGCGGGCCTGTGCCGTGTTGGCCCAGTTCCACCCCCGGGGACATCCTTTGGAAGCGAGTTCGAGCAACACCAAGCGATCGCTGATCGACTCCGCCTTGCGGACGCTCGAGGCCGGGGGCAGCGGCATCTCGGCGCTCGCCGCCGCCATGCAGAACGGCCTCGGGCAACCTTTCGCGGCCGCGATCGAGCTCATCCGGGGCGCGCGCGGCCGGGTCGTGGTCAGCGGCATGGGCAAGTCCGGCCATGTCGGCCACAAGATCGCGGCCACGCTCGCATCGACCGGAACGCCCTCCTTTTTTGTCCATCCCGCCGAGGCGAGCCACGGCGACCTCGGCATGATCACGCCCGACGACGTCATCATGGCGCTGTCGTGGTCGGGCGAAACCGCCGAGCTCAAGAATCTGATCGATTATTCGCGCCGCTTTCGCATCGGGCTGATCGCGGTCACCGCCGAAGCCGAGAGCACGCTCGGCCAGGCGGCCGATGTGGTGCTGGCGTTGCCGCCGGCGCGCGAGGCCTGCCCGCATAATCTCGCGCCCACCACCTCGTCGCTGATGCAGCTCGCGCTCGGCGACGCGATCGCGATCGCGCTGCTCGACAGCCGCGGCTTCACCAAGGTCGATTTCCACAACCTGCATC
>DATBBS010000249.1:0-4135 GCA_036270895.1 Xanthobacteraceae bacterium | reverse complement strand
AAGCGGAAGGTCGCGCGGCATCTCAAGCTCCCTCCGCCGGCATGATCCGGATCAGGTTCGATGGGTTGGCGGTTGCCTCTCAGCCCGGGTTGCGCCCGGACACCCCATTGAGATTGCGGGCGGAACCTATCGCGGCCGGGGGCGGGTGTTCAAGAGCGGCAAGACCCCTGCGGCCGCAAAGCCTCGCCGCGCAATCACGTCTGAGCGCGGAACGCGCCTCACTCCACCGCGATATTGTTCTTGCGGATCACGTCGCCCCAGCGCTGGTTCTCCTCCTTGACGAAGGCGGCCATCTGGGCGGGAGGGCCGCCGACCGGCTCGACGCCAACCGCGCGGAACTTGGCCTGCACCTCCGGCATCGCCAGCACCTCGATCGTGGCCTTGGCGATCCGCTCCTGCAGATCGGGCTTCGTCCCGGGAGGCGCCGCCATCGCAAACCAGCCGACCGACAGCAGGCCCGGCAGGCCCGCCTCGGCGGTGGTCGGTACTTCCGGGATCGCCGCCGCGCGCGCCTTGTCGGTGACCGCCAGCACCTTCACCTTGCCGTCGCGGTAGAGCGCGAGCGCGGCCGAGATATTGCCGAAGAAGACATCGACATGGCCGCCCAACATGTCGTTGAGCACCAGCGTCTCGCCCCGATATGGCACGTGGATCATGTGGGTGCCGGTCATGCCCATGAACATGTTGGCGGTGAGATGCGGGGTCGCGCCATTGCCCTGGCTGCCGTAATTCACCTTGCCGTCGTTCTGCTTCACATGGGCGATCAGCTCATTGACCGAATTGACCGGCAGGTCCTTGCGCACGATCACCAGATTGGGCACCGCGCCGAGCACCGTGATGGGGACGAAATCCTCCGGCCGGTAGGCAAGATGCTTGTAGAGCACCTGATTGATGGCGAGCGGCCCGGGGGCGGAAACGAACAGGGTGTAGCCGTCTGGCTCGGCCTGCGCCGCGACCTCGGCGCCGATGTTGCCGCCGGCGCCGGTGCGGTTCTCGATCACCACCGGCTGCCCCCATTTGGCCTGCAGCTTGTCGCCGACGATGCGCGCCAGCACGTCATTGATGCCGCCCCCCGGGAACGGCACGATGAACTTGACCGGATGGGTCGGAAAGCCGCCTTGGGCGACCGCCAGGCCAGGCACGAGCACGGCGATGAGCACAACGAGACGGCAGGTTGCGGCGCGGATCATGGTTTCTCCCGGGCGTGAGCGGCGAGCATACGTGGCGGCGGATCGCGCGCAAGCGCCCGACGGGTTGTCGCGCCACGCCGCGCAACCGCCGAAACGGCTTGGCGAGCCGCGAAAAACACGACCGACACGGGGCACGCGACGTCGCAACAGGCGCGGCGTGACGCCCGCCGCGCGGGCGGGATAAATGGTCTATTTACCAAGAGGTTAGCCGGCCCTCCCCGATCCGAGACCGGCTTCTTGAAAATTAACCGCCGTTTCCTAAATCGCTCGCCGTCGAGAGGGAGGAAACGCCATGGCACATTCTTCGAACCGTGCGACGCCCGGCCGGCGGAGCGGCGACGCGTTTGACCTCGACGCGCTTCTGCATCCGGCGCACGCCTTTGCGCATCCGCTGGATGTCGTGCGTGACCACGACCTGACTTTCAACGAGAAGCATGCGATCCTTGCGTCATGGGCTTCGGATGCCTGCGCGGTCGAGGCCGCGCCGTCGCTGCGGAGGACGCCCGAAGGCCATGCCATCCAGTTCGACGACATCATGGACGCGCTTCGTATCCTCGACCGCGAGGCGGGCGACTATCCGAAATCGCCGCCGCATTACCGGCAGGTGCTCGCCAACCGGGTCGCGGGCGTGTTCGGACGAAAATCGCGCGGCCCGGCGTCGAACGACCGCAGAGGCTCGATCAGCTGATCCCGCTCACTCCTCCCCGGCCCCGCTCGCCTTGATGGGCGGACCCCATTTGGCGATCTCGGCCGCGACGTATTGGCGGAGATATTCCGGCGTCCGGCGTTCCGGCGGCGGGATGTCGAGGCCAAGCTGTGCGAGCCGCGCGCGCGCGGCGGGTGAATCCATCGCGCGCGAGACCGCCGCATTGAGCCGGGCCACGATCGCCGGCGGCGTGCCCTTGGGCAGGAAGATCGCATTCCACGTATAGGCATCGATGCCCGCGAGGCCCTGCTCGGCCGCGGTCGGCAGGGACGGCATCACGGCCGAGCGCTCGCGGGAGAAGATCGCGAGCGCCCTGACCTGGCCGGCCTCGACGGCCTGCACCGCAAGGGAGATGTAATTGCAGATGTAATCGATCCGGCCCGCGATCAGGTCGCCAAACGCCGGTCCGCCGCCGCGGTAGGGAATGTGGGTCACGTTGACGCCGACCGCCTGGCCGAGCAGCACGCAACCGATATGCGACGAGGTGCCGGTGCCGCCCGAGCCGAACTGCATCTTGTCGTGGTTCTGTTTCAGGTAGACCACGAATTCCTGGAGATCCTTCGCCGGCAGATCCTTGCGCACCAGCAGCACGAGCGGGATCTCGGCGACCAGGATCACCGGCGCAAAATCGCTCGCCGGATTGTAAAGCGGATTTTTCGACAGCAGCGGACTCAGCGTGTGCGTGCCGATCGACCCGAGCACGAATTGATAGCCGTCGGGCGACGCCTGCGAGACCCGGTAGGAGCCGGGCATGCCGCCGCCCCCGCTCATATTCTCGATCACCACCGGCTGGCCCAGCGCCTCGCCCAGCGCGGGCGCCAGCATGCGGCCGAGCACGTCGATCGGCCCGCCGGCCGCAAACGGCACCACCATGGTGACGGGACGGGTCGGGTAGTCCTGGGCGATGGCGGGCGCGCTGACGGCCAACAGGAACAGGAGCGCCGGGATACTCGCCGACAATTTCAACATGGCTTGTCTTTCTTGCGTGCGGATTCGCAATCGATCTTCCGGCTGCCGCGACTTCAGCCGGACTCCCTCTCCCCGTCGGGGAGAGGGCCTGGGTGCGGGGAGATGTTCCGAGCGCGTCTATTGCCCCGCCTGCGCCTTCAGGGCCGCCAGCTCGGCCTCGCTGCGGAACGACATCACCGCCACCTTGCGGGCGCGGAAATAGGGCAACACGACCTGCATCTTGCCGTCGCGCTCGAGCAGCGAGACGTAGCGCGCCTCACTGCCGCGCGTCGGCATGTCGAACGCCGTCCAGCTCTTGGCGGCCGGGTCGTAGCGCAGCACCTGGTCGGTCATCCAGGCATTGGTCCACACATTGTGTCCGGCATCTACCACCGCGTGATAGGGCTGCTGCGCGCCCGGGAGCGGCACGAAGCTCATTTCGTGCGTCTTGGTGTCGATGCGGGCGAGGCTGCCGCCCCAGGAATTGCCGACCCACAGCACGTCGGCATTCTTGTCCGTCCCCATGCGGCGCGGGCCCTGGCTCCAGGGGAAGGGCGAGTTGAAATCGGGCGGCGCATAGCTCGCATAGAAAGCCTTGTCGGCCGCGCTGGCGCGGTCGACCTCGGCCTTGACCGGCGGCAGCCTGATCTCGCTCGCCTTGCCGCTGACCGGATCGCCCTTGCCGATGATGTCGAGGGTCATCTCGGCCCACCAGCCATTGCCGTCGCGATCGGCGGCGAGCCCGTAGGTCACGCCGGTGCCGTTGTCGGTCTTGTAGGTCACCGACTTGAACTCGGAAAACTTCTCGGTCTCCGGATCGAAGCGTAGCGCGCCGAACGGGGACGACGACCAGATGAAGCCTTTGCCGTCGAAATCGACCGTGGTCGCCCCGCCGGTCGGCGACATCCCCTGTGGCGGGATGTAGACCTGGACCTTCTCGGTCTTGGGATCGAGCCGGCCGAGGCCGCCCTTGCCCGGATTGATGTTGAACCACAGGATGCCGTTCGGATCGCGCGTGAGCCCATGGGTGGGCGCCGCGAGGCCGTTCTGCCCATTGACCTTGAGCGGCTTCACGGCGCCGGTCTTGGGGTCGATGCGGGCCACCGTCACATAACGGTTCGGCACGTTGCAGGTGAACCAGATATTGCCCTCGAGATCGAGCCAGGCGTCGTGCACGCCATAGCCCGGGATCAGGGTCGAGGGCGTGCCGAGCGACCAGTCGCTGCCGTCGTTGCCGATCTGCTCGGGCGTGAGGCCGGCGTCGGGATCGATCGGCACGTCGTATTCGCGG
>DATBBS010000248.1:0-2449 GCA_036270895.1 Xanthobacteraceae bacterium | reverse complement strand
CGTTCCATATCGGCGGGCGGGTGGTCGAGATCAGCGGCAAGCCGGTGCGCGAGGTGCTGCTCGGCGCCGGCGGCGTGCCGGCGCGCTTCGACCCCAACGGGCCCTACCAGGTCGAGCAGATGTATGTGCAGTATTTCCTGCCAAAGAACCGCAAAGGCAAGCTGCCGCTCCTGATGTGGCACGGCGGCGGCCTCACGGGCGTGACCTACGAGACCACGCCGGACGGCCGCGACGGCTGGCTCAACATGTTCATCCGCAAGGGCTGGGACGTCTACAATTCGGACGCGGTGGAGCGCGGGCGCTCCGGCTTCGCGGGGCCCGACGTCTGGAAGAGCGAGCCGAACTTCCTCACCAAGGCCAACCCGTTCGAGCGCTTCCGCATCGGCCAGGGCGCGGGCTCATGGAGTGCCGATCCCGCCAAGATGAAGCCGCTGCCCGGCACGCTGTTTCCGGTCGAGGCTTATGACAACTTCACCAAGCAGATCGTGCCGCGCTGGCTCGATACCGACGACGCCGTCATTGCGGCCTATACCGCGCTGGTCGACAAGGTCTGTCCCTGCGTGATCCTGTTCCACAGCCAGGCCGGCGCCTTCGGCTTCAAGGTCGCCCAGGCGCGCCCCGACAAGGTCAAGGCGCTGGTCGCGGTCGAGCCGGCGGTGCCGGGCGACATCGACAAGGCGGCGGCGATCAAGAACATCCCGGTGCTGATGATGTTCGGCGACTATATCCCGCAGGACTCGCGCTGGCCGAAGATGCGTCAGCAGGATCTCGATTACGTCGCGGCGGTGCGCGCCGCCAGCGGCAGCGTCGACGTGATCAATCTTCCGGAGATCGGCATCACCGGCAATTCGCACATGCTCATGATGGACAAGAACAACGCGGTGACGGCCGATCTGATCCAGACCTGGCTGGCCGCCAAGGGGCTGGTGGAGTAATCGATTGAATTTCTGGATGATCCGCAAACGTCCGGGCGGCCCTTGGCGGGGAGGTAACGCTACTCTCAGACTCGTCTTGGCAGGCGTCCTGGCGCCGACTATAGGTCGCGCGTCCCCGCGACGGGCGATATACTGGTAACCGGGCTGCCATCGGCGGCCCGAGGGGGTCCGGCCGGAAAGCGGCGGCCGGGCGGCTTTTGGAGGTCATCGTGCAGGAAACAGGTACGCGGAACAGCGCACACGGCGCTGACAAATTCGGCTTCACCGAGCTGGCGGCGGTGCATTGGAATTTGCTGGAGGCGCCGCTCTACGAGCACGCCGTCACCAACCGGGAAGGCTCCATCGTCGAGGGCGGCGCGTTTTGCGCCGAGACCGGCGTCCATACCGGACGCAGCCCCAAGGACAAGTTCGTCGTTTGCGACGAGTCGACCGAGAAGACGATCTGGTGGGCCAAGAACGGCAAGCTGACGCCGGCCCAGTTCGATCTCCTGCACCAGGATTTCCTCGCCCATGCCAAGGGCAAGCAGCTCTATGCCCAGGATCTCTACGGCGGCGCCGATCCGAAATACCGCATCAAGGCCCGGGTCTATACCGAGCTCGCCTGGCACTCGCTGTTCATCCGCACGCTGCTGATCCGGCCCGAGCGCGCCGAGCTGCAGCATTATGTGCCGGACTTCACCATCCTGAGCCTGCCCTCCTTCAAGGCCGATCCCAAGCGCCACGGCGTGCGTACCGAGACGGTCGTGGCGATCAACTTCGCCAAGCGCATCATCCTGATCGGCGGCAGCTATTATGCGGGCGAGATGAAGAAATCGGTCTTCACCACCCTCAATTATTACCTGCCGGCCGAAAGCGTCATGCCGATGCATTGCTCGGCCAATGTGGGCCAGGCGGACGACGTTGCGCTGTTCTTCGGCCTCTCCGGCACCGGCAAGACCACGCTGTCGGCGGATCCCAACCGCACGCTGATCGGCGACGACGAGCACGGCTGGGGCCCGCAGGGCGTGTTCAACTTCGAGGGCGGCTGCTACGCCAAATGCATCAAGCTCTCGGCCGAGGCCGAGCCCGAGATCTATGCGGCCACGCTGCGCTTCGGCTCGGTGCTGGAGAATGTGGTGTTCGATCCGGAGACGCGTATCTGCGACTTCGACAACGACTCCAAGACCGAGAACACCCGCTCGGCCTATCCGCTCTCCTACATCCCCAACGCGTCGCGCACCGGCCGCGCCGGCATGCCGAAGAATGTCGTGTTCCTCACCGCCGACGCCTATGGGGTGATGCCGCCGATCGCGAAGCTCACGCCCGCGCAGGCGATGTATCACTTCCTGTCGGGCTACACCGCCAAGGTCGCCGGTACCGAGAAGGGCCTGGTCGGCGTCGAGCCGGAATTCTCGACCTGCTTCGGCGCGCCCTTCCTGCCGCGTCATCCCTCGGTCTACGGCAACCTGCTGCGCGAATTGATCGGCGTGCACGGCGTCGACTGCTGGCTGGTCAACACCGGCTGGACCGCCGGC
>DATBBS010000247.1:0-3343 GCA_036270895.1 Xanthobacteraceae bacterium | reverse complement strand
GCTGCCAGCTTCTGCAGGCCCGGCAGATACTGCTTGTCCTCGACCGCGGCGTGCTTCAGTCCACGTGCCCGTGTGGCGGCCAGGAGTGCGCGCCCGTCGGCGGCCGTGAGCGCGACCGGCTTCTCGGTATAGATGTGCTTGCCGGCCGTGATCGCTTTTTCCAGCACCTGCCGGCGCTGGTGGGTCGCGGCCGCGTCGAAGAAGACGCTGAAGGCCGGGTCGCCGAGCGCGGCGTCGAGATCGGTGCTCCATTCTGCGACGCCGTGGGTCGCGGCGACCTGGGTGAGCCGGCCGGCATCGCGACCGACCAGCAACACGCGCGGCACGATGCGCTCGCCGCCGACCGCAAGCCCGCCCTCGCGGCTGATCGGCACCAGCGCGTTGGCGAGATGCTGGGTAGAGGCGATCCGCCCGGTCGCGCCGTTGACGATGATGCCGATGGTTGTGGTGGGCATGTGATTTTCAACGCCGGATCGTCATCGCCCGCGAAAGCGGGCGATCCAGTAATCACGGAACAGATGTGCGTGGCAATCGCTGCGCCGATCTCGAGCTCGGGGAGTACTGGATGCCAGCTCTCGCGGGGGTGACGGGACAAAATTTCGCGGACACGGGGGAGGAGCTATTTGCCACCCTTCTTCTCCACCTCGCGCACGGGAGTCTCCGGCGTGAGGCCGGGGCGGCGGCGGGCAAATGTGTCGACGCCGCTCTGCGCCCAATCGCCCTCGGTGGCGCGCCGCGCGTAGGTGTCCCAGGCGGCGTCCCAGTCGCCGAGCGCATAGCCGTGCCAGGGCGGCTGCGGGGCGAGCCGCGGCAGGCCGAGCTCCTCCCAGATGGCGCGCGCCTTTTCCATGAAGTCGCGCGCCGGCAACGCCAGAGGCGGCATCGGCCCCTTGAGGGTCGCGTCGATCATCAGGGTGGAGTCGCCCTTGCGGCCGCCCTCCGGCTTCGGCCCGTGGCCGCCCGAGCGATAGGGCGTAACGTGCAGGTCGTCGCCCATATGGGCCCGGTAGGCGAGCGACCAGAACACCGCGTCGGTGTTGGTCGGATCGATGTCGTCGCTGACCGCGATGACGATCTTGCCGCAGTCCGCCTTGAGCGTGGCGGCGCCCTGAAGGCCGCGCCACACCTCGGTGCGCGGCACGCCGGCCGCGAACTGCAAGAAGATCACCGGCCGGATATTGGTCAGCGGCTCGTGCAGCACGACGCGCTTGATGCCCTTGATCGAGAGCTGGTCGCGCAGATGCGACAAGAAGACCGGCTCGTAGGCGACGCGCTTGATCACGCTCGACTCGCTCGGCGTGACCTGGCTGATGATCGACACGAAGACCGGCGCCCGCTTGTGGGTGATGGCGGTCACCTGCATCGACATGTTGAAGTCCTCGAGCGCCACATGGCCATGGCTCTCGCCGAACGGGCCCTCGGGCTCGAGCAGTTCCGGATCGATCAGTCCCTCGATCACGATCTCGGCGTCGGCCGGCACTTCGCAATCGATGGTGACGCATTTGGCGGTGCGGATGGGCGCGCCCGCGAGCGCGCCGGCGACCCCCATCTCGTCGAAGTCGAGCGCGAGCTTCTGCGGGCCGGTGAACACCACCACCGGGGCGGCGCCGATCACGATGGCGCAAGGCATCGGGGTCTTCATCTTGCGATGCTTGAGCCAATGCTGATAGCCGCCGGCGCCGCCGATGCGCGCCGCCATGCGCACGCCGAGCCGGTCGCTGGCCTTGAGCTGGGCCCGGTAGGTGCCCATGTTGCGCACGCCGGTTTCCGGATCATGGGTAACGGCGAGCGTCGCCGTGAGATAGGGCGCGGCGTCGAAGCCGGGCGTCGAGACCGGCACCGGCAACGCCGCCAGCCCCTTCGCCGGTCCGCGCAGGGCGTCGCCGGTGACGACGACCTCCTGGCACGGCGGCGCGGTGACCCGCACGGGCGGGACCGGATGCGCAATCGCGTGCGTCCAGGCGGCGCCGATCTCCGCGACCGGGCGGCCCATGCCGACCGCATAGATATCGGCGGAGGCCGCGAGCGCGCCGACCGCGACCGGCATGTCGTAGCGGCGGCCGGCCGAGTCGATCACGTGGGTGAACAGGAAGGCGCGGCGCTCATTCTCGGCCAGCCCGCCCTGGAACTGCCAGCGCGCCAGCGGATGCAGCTCGGTGTCCTTGTTGATCGGCCGGTCGATGCGCGTGAGCAGGCCGCGCGCCTCGAGCCGCGCGAGGTGCTCCTGGAAGTCCCGTGGCGGGCCGGCGGTTTCCTGCGCCGGCGTGGCTGGTTTATCGGCCTTATCAAGCATGGTTCAAAACCTGGTGCCCGCCCCGCTTACGTGCCCGCCGCGTGGTTCGAGACGCGGCGCGGCGCGCCGCTTCTCGCGATGAGGCTCAAAAAGTCAATCGCCAGGCGCGTTCTCGATCTGGTCGAACCAGTCGAAGCCCATCTCCTTGACCATGCGGTTCGAGATCACGATCAGCCGCGCCTCGGTCTTGGGGTCGGCGTTGAAGTGCTGGTGGATCGTGAAGGGCGGCACATAGATGAAATCGCCGCGCTGCCACTCGTGCTTCTTCGGCTCCGCGTTCCATTCCCACTCGAAGGCGTCGATGCAGTCGAATTTGAGATCCCAGTGCAGGTCGTAGCCCGAGCCCTCGACCACGAACAGCACCTCCTCCCACATGTGGCGATGCTTGCCCGAGCGCTCGCCCGGCTTGAGGAACTGCATATAGGCCTCGACGCAGCGCTCGCGCGTGTTCATCTTGTGATGCACGAGATGCTTGATCAGGCCGTCGGCCGATTTCTCCCACGGCATGTCCTCGGCACTCACCACGTTGGGCAGCGTCTCGTACATCTTGCGGAAGGCGGCCGAGGCCGCGACGTCGTCGGCGCGGATGCTCGCGGTCTTGTCGCCCACATGCGCGAAATCGCGTTCGTCCAGAATGTCGGTCATGTCAGTTCTCCGAAATCATTGCAGCGTCATGCCCGCGAAAGCGGCCATCCAGTACTCCGTGACGGTGCGGTCGAAGCACGGCGCCAGTTCCGCTACCGCGGTGATTACTGGATTGCCCGCTTTCGCGGGCAATGACGGCGAAGAGGTCATTGGATTGCATCACGAGTCCCGCGGCCATGCGATTCACAAATCCTTCGGCGGCCGGAAGTCCTCGTGGCCGGGCGTCGCCTCGTTGGGCGGATAGGAGACGATCTTCTGGAACAGGAGGTGCATGAACAGGAACAGCGGCTTCGCCTTGAACACCAGCAGGATCGCCTCGTTGTCGGGGTCGTCGTTGAAATGCTGGTGCACGCAGCCGCATTCCACGATCATGACGTCGCCCGCCTTCCACTCGATATGCCGCCC
>DATBBS010000246.1:0-12372 GCA_036270895.1 Xanthobacteraceae bacterium | reverse complement strand
ACCCGATGTTGCGCCGGCCTGGGCGGGATTGCGGCAATCCTGCGCGTGCGGCGCTGCGCTCCCTGGTTTCGAGCGCGCCCGCGATCACCTGACCAACAAGAACACACGCAAACACACAGGTTAGGAGATTTGACATGCGGTCCTGGATGTTGGTCCTGTCGGCGATCGTCACATCGCTCGCCTTCGCGGCGCAGCCGAGCGACGCGCAATACGCGGCGCAGCTCTATCCTTATTGCGCGATGAGCTCGAGCAGCGGCGCGACGAGCTGCTATTACCGTTCGCGCGCCGAATGCGGCGGCTCCTGCATCAGCAATCCCTGGTATATCGGGCCGCAACGGGCGCAGCCCTATCTCGATGGCCGTCGCGCGCTCGAGCCCCACTATGTGCGTCCATGAGGCCGTCGGCGCGGCCTGCTCGGCTGCGGCGAGACATGGAACGACTCCCGGCTTGTGCGCGCCGCAAGCTCCCCGTTCCGCCGGTTACACCTTCTGCAACCGCCGCGTATGCGAGATCGCGTAGGACGACGAGCGGAACAGCAGCACCGGATCATTCGTCGCCGCAATGCCGTCGTCCAACATCAGCGGATCGAAATTGATGCTGTAGCTTCCGGCCTGCTTCTCGGGCATCGCCGAGGAAATCCCAGCGTTCCGACTCTCACCTCTTTGCGATTCGGCGGCCAGAGAATCGTCGGGTCGTCTTCCGGATCGCCAGGCTCGCCGATGGTCAGGATCATGTCCCACTGCGCCGGCCCCCGGCGCAGGCGTTCGGCCAGCGCGGGCCGGAGAAAGTCGGGCCGCATGGTCTTCACCTCAGTGTCGCTGAGCCGTTTCTCTCCGTCCTGCGGCACGAAGCGGAACCGGACCAGGGTCACGTTGTCCTGGCCATCGATGAACTTGAATGTGTGAATCCCGTAGAAGGCGCAATTGGCGTAGCTGGGCGGCGGGTTGTTGTCCTCGAGGAAAGCGGCCTGACCGGCATTGTCGGGATGATGGACCATGAACGCCTTGAGCTTGTCCGGATTCGGCTTGCCCGTCGCCGGATCCGGCGCGAGCGCGATGAACTTGTCGAGAAAGGTCGCCGGCACCGCGGCAAAGAACATCGGCGTGTGAATCATCGTCATGTGATGCAGCGCGCCGTTCGGCAGCCGGAACTCCAATCCCAGGCCGCGCGGGCTCTTCTCGGTGTCGGACGCCTGCGGGTCTCCGCCGGCGAGGGAAAAACGGGCCACGACCTCGATCGTCTGTCCGGAGAACAAGGCGGAGCGCGAATAGGCGGCGCCTTCCGGCCGTCCGACGAAGGTGCCGAGCGCGCCGATTCCCTTGGTGTGGTTGCGCCGCTGGCCGCGATGCGCCCCATAAGCGCCTTCCAGCGCGTCGACGACGGCGGTCGCGGTGGCCTCGCCGCCCGTCTCGGCCCGCAAGGCGCCGGCCTCATCGGGCGGCCCGACCGGCGTGATCAGCACGGGCGCCGCCATCGCGGGTCCGACCGCGCCGGCGACCGACAAGCCCCCCATGGCGGCGAGCACGTCGCGGCGGCTGCGCCCTGCGTGACGATCAGACATCGGACTCTCCTGCGCGGGTCACCTGGTCGGGAAGTGGAGACCGCATGGCCCGGGGCCTTCGTGTTATTGGCGGCGCTTTAGGACGCTTGCGCTTTTCAGGGGGCGGAACCACTCGCTCCGTCATGCCCGCGCTTGTCGCGGGCATCCACGTCTTGATGCATCAGCAAGAACCAAAGACGTGGATGGCCGGGACAAGCCCGGCCATGACGGAATCGGGACACTAGCTCCTGGTCCGGCGCGAGAGGTAGATCGCGATTGCCAGCACCAGGGTCAGCATCGCCAGAATGCCGAGCTCGATCATCGCGTGCTCGAAGGAGAGCGCCGCGCTGGCGCCCGCCGGGCCCTCCGTCGCCTTGTCCGACGTTTCCAGCGTGACGACCAGGATTCGGCGAATGGTCGCGATCAGTCCGACGATCAGGAACGGCTCGGACGACATTTGGTGGGTCTGGATCGAAGCCCGGACCGTATGCAGGATCTCGATGACCATCAGGACGAACAGCAGGCGGTCGACGATGACGAACAGGCTGCGGATCTGCGGCCATTGCGCGACGGCTTCCCAGGCCAGCGTCGCCGCGCCCGCCAGCGCCAGGATGGCGACCAGGCCGAGGATGAGCGCAATGCCGACCTCGACCGCCCGCTCGAGGTGCTCGAACAGGCTGAGCGCATCCCGCCGCGGCGACTTGTTCTGGCGGGTCTCGCCCGCGGGTCGCACGACATCCGTCACCTGGCGGCTCCCTGACCGGTCGGACGACCTGGCGACCGCCCACGTGTTGATCTGGTTGCGCGCGGGATCCGGCAAAAGGGATGCGGTTCGCGCCAACGGGTAAATTTTGGCGTATGTCGCCGGCCGGAACCGGACATGCGGCGCAAACGGCGCGCCGAAGCGCGTCAGCAGTTGCGGCAGATGGTCAGCGACCGGTCGGACGCCCCTTGCCCGGTCGTCCCCCTGCGGTCCCGGGATACGCTTGGCCGCTCGTCCCGCGACGCGGCCGGCCCGCCTTCATCCCGCGACGGGCCGCCTTCGTCCCGCAACACGCTCGGCGGCAGATCCTGCAGCCGTGGCTGACGGTGACCGACCGGGGCCGGCAGCGGTCCGGCGGGGGCCGGCCCGCCGTCCGGATGTTGAGCATCCAGCACCGGGGCACCGCTCGATTGAGCCGATGCGGACATCGGCCCACCGAGGCAGAGCGCCGCCGCGACGGACGCCGACAAGACAACCGTCCGCGTCCTCCGCCGTCTTTCTTCCCGTTGGCCGTGATGGTGGTGACTCATGCGAGCCTCCCGGTCAGGAACGGCGCCAGGGCGTTACCGGTTCCCTGGCGCCGCCGGATCAGTAATCACAATACGGATACCACTGGGTGGCGTAGGGCGAATAGCAATCGTCGTAGCCGAAGCCATCGTCAAAAGTTCCCAGCCCGCGGCCGAAGCGAACGCGACGGTGCCCGAGGTGGCCCGCATGGCCGACATGGACTCTGGAATGCAATCCGTGGACGGCCCCGAGATGCGAGCCCGCGAAGGCGCCGCCGCCGAACCCGCGGCCGAGGCCGCCGATATGGCCCACTCCGCCGCCGCCGAAGCGCATGCCGCCGCCGCCGAAATGGCCGCCACCGAAGCCACCACCGAAATGGCCGCCGCCGCCGCCGAACCCGCCTCCCATATGACCGCCGCCGCCGAACCCACCCCCATGCCCACCGCCGCCGCCACCCCCGTGCCCGCCGCCGCCGCCACCGCCGCCGCGCGCCAGCGCCGGGGTTGCGATCGACGCACTGGCGAGAGCGATCGCGGCGATCGCCGTGAATACGATTTTGCGCATGATTGGGACTCCTATCGAGCTTGGTGCAGTCGATGCCGTCTTCAACGGCGGACCGACTGGTCCGGTCGCGACGGTTGCACTGTCGAGAAGAGTCTAAGAGCAAGGCCGCTCGGCGCTTTCGCAAAATTAGCAGGCCTTGTCGTGGCTTGCGGATAACCGCGCGTTTTTCTCAAAAAGACGGCCCGCAACACGGGCAGCGCGCCACAACCGAATCCCGTCATGGCCGGGCTTGTCCCGGCCATCCACGTCTTTGTTTTTGTCGATGCGTAAAGACGTGGATGCCCGCGACAAGCGCGGGCATGACAGAGCGCGTGGTGCCGCGCCGCTACGCCTCACTTCTTCTGCGGCTGCCCGGCGCTCCCGGTCGTCTCCGTGGGATTGGCGGCGGCGTCGCGCGCCAGGACCAGGCACTCGAGCAGCTCGACGTAGCTCGACAGGCTCGACAGTCCCACGATGTCGGACTGCTCGGCCGCACAGGACTCGCGATCGCTGACCGAGAATTGCTTCCATTGCTTCTGCAGCTCGCCGAGCGCCTCGCGCTCGTCGCTCATGCATTGCTCGAATGTCGTGTTCATGTCCTCGCCCAGGGTCGAGGCATCACGGCAGCTCGGCTTGGTGTCGAGCGTCGGCACGCTGTCGGAACCCGCCACCAGCAGGACGGCCGCGAGTCCGACGGCGGAAAGTGGCGCGAACATGGACAATCTCCTTTATGACCGAGGGCCCCGCGCGGCTAAGCGTCGAGCTTCTCCAGCGTGGGCAGCAGCTTGTCCAGCGTCGCCGGAAAATCGCGGATGCGCGCGCCGGTCGCGTTGTAGATGGCGTTCATGACGGCCGCGCCGGCGCCGCAGATGCCGAGCTCGCCGATGCCCTTGCTGCCGAGCGGGCCGCCATGCGGGTCGGCCTCGTCCAGGAACACGACATCCAACGCGCCCACGTCGGCGTTCACCGCCACGTGGTAGCTGGCCAGGTCCTGGTTGATGAAGGAGCCGAAGCGCGTGTCGACCTGGTTCTCCTCGATCAGCGCCGCGCCGATGCCCCAGGTCATGGCGCCGATCATCTGCGAGCGCGCGGTCTTCGCATTGAGGATGCGGCCGGCCGCAAAGACGCCGAGCATGCGGCGAACCCGCGTTTCGCCCGTATTCCGATCCACCGCGACCTCGGCGAAATGCGCGCCGAATCCCGCATGCGCATAGTTGCCGTCCTGCGCGGCGGGCGTGACCGACCCTTCGGCCTCCGTCATCCCGGAGGCGAGCCCAGCCTTGAGGTTGCGGCAGGCCGCCAGGACCGCCGCGCCGGAGGTCCCCGACCCGAACGAGCCGCCCGAGCCCGCCGTCGGCGGAAAACGGGTGTCGCCCATGCGCACGGTGACGCGGTCGAGCGGCAGCTCCATGGTTTCGGCGGCGATCTGGGTGAGGATCGTATAGGTGCCGGTGCCGATGTCGGTCATCGCCAGCTCGACGGTCAGCCGGCCGCCGCTTTCCAGCCGCGCCCGCGCGGTCGCGCTCTTCACCAGGTCGCCGCGGATCGCCGAGGCGACGCCGAGACCGACCAGCCAATTTCCGTCGCGCACGCTGGCGGGCTTGGCGACGCGTTTGTTCCAGCCGAAACGGGCGGCACCCTCGCGCAGCGCCTGGGCGAGATGGCGCGACGAGAAGGGCTTCTGCGTTTCGGGGTCGGCCGGGGTATCGTTGCGCAGGCGCAGCTCCACCGGATCGAGGGCGAGCGCCTCGGCGAGCTCGTCCATCGCACATTCGAGCCCGAGCAGGCCGATCGCCTCGCCCGGCGCCCGCATCGAATCCGACCGCGGGATGTCCAGTCTTGCGCGGCGATGCCGGGTCAGCCGGTTCGGCGCCGCGTAGAGCATGCGCGCTGCCGCGCAGACCGGCTCGGTGTAGATATCGAACCGCGCGGACTGCACCAACGCGTCCTGCCCATAGGCGAGGAGCTTGCCGTTCTGGTCGGCGCCGAGCCGCAGGTGCTGCTCCGATGCGGTGCGATGGGTGGTCAGATGAAACAGCTGCGGACGCGTCATCGCGACTTTCACCGGCCGGCCAAGCATGCGGGCGCCGACCGCGGCCAGGGTCACATCGACATAATAGGGCAGCTTGCTGCCGAAGCCGCCGCCCACATAACGCGTGATGACGCGGACATTCTCCTTGGGGATGTTGAATATCCGCGCCAGGCCTTCCTGTGGGCTGGTCGTCAGCTGCTGCGCCGAATGGACGGTCAGCTTCGCCCCATCCCACTCCGCCATCGTGGCGTGCGGCTCCATCGGGGCCTGATGCTGATAGGGCGTCGTATAGATGGCGTCGACCTTCACCGGTGCGTCCGCAAAGGCGGTTGCGAAATCGCCGATGGAACTGTCGGCTGGGTCGCCGCCATTGATCGTGCCGGGATTTTCTGCGCGCCCCGCCGCCGCCTGCAGGTCGTAGTCGCCGGGCAGCAGCTCATAGGCGACGCGGACCAGCGCGGCACCCGCGGTCGCGTGCTCGAAGGTGTCGGCGACCACGAAGGCGACCGGAAAGCCGAAATAGAGCACCTCGTCGGTATCGAGCGCCGGCTCGGCGCGGGCGAACCGGTCCGGCAGGTCGACCGGGCCCCAGGGAGTCTGCGGCGGCGCATTGTCCTTGGTCACCACCAGCAGCACACCGGGAGAACGCCGCGCGCGGCTCGTGTTGACCGCCAGCACGCGGCCCTTGGCGATCGCCGCCGGGACGATGACCCCATAGGCGGCGGCGCCTTGCGCGGCGTATTCGAAAGCATAGGGCGCCTTGCCCGTCACCTTCAGGCGGCCATCGACGCGATCGAGCGGACGGCCGATCGGACCGGCGAGATTGGTGTCACCCACGGCGGCTCTCCTCAGCTGATCCCGGCGGCGGCGGCCAGCGTGGCGCGCAGGGTCCGGCGGGCGAGCGGAATCTTGAAATCGTTGTGGCCGTAACCCTGGGCGCCGGCGAGGGCCGCGGCCCCGGCGGCGTCGAAGGACGCGCGCTCCACCGTGGCGCCGGCGAGCACCGCCTCGGCCTGCGCCGACCGCCACGGCTTGTAGGACAGGCCGCCGAAGGCGACGCGCGCGCCCTGGATCCGGCCGCCTTCGCTCGCCAGCACGACGGCGGCCGACACCAGCGCGAAGGCGTAGGACGCGCGGTCGCGCACCTTGCGATAGAGTTGCCGGCCCGGCGGCGGCGGCGGCAGCACCACCGAGCGGATCAGCTCGCCCGGATCCAGCACGGTCTCGATATGCGGGGTGTCGCCGGGCGCGCTGTAGAAGGCGTCGATCGGGATGACGTCGGTCGTGCCGTCAGGCCCGACGGTCTCGACCTGCGCATCCAGCGCCGTCATCGCGACCGCCATGTCGGAGGGATGGGCGGCGATGCAATTGTCGCTCACGCCGATCACCGCATTCATCCGGTTGAGCCCGGCGAGCGCCGCGCAGCCCGACCCGGGCACGCGCTTGTTGCAGGGTTTTGTCGTATCGTAGAAATAGGGGCAGCGGGTGCGCTGCAGCAGGTTTCCGCCGGTCGTCGCCTTGTTGCGCAGCTGCGTCGAGGCGCCGGCGAGGATCGCCTGCGACAGCAGCGGATAGCGGCGCCGCACGCGCATGTCGGCCGCCAGCGCGCTGTTGGTGACCAGCGCGCCGATGCGCAGGCCGCCGTCGGCGGTCTCCTCGATGTCGGCGAGCGGCAACTTGCCGATGTCGACCAGCTGCGCCGGCGTCTCGATCTGCAGCTTCATCAGGTCGATGAGGTTGGTGCCGCCGGCGATGAATTTTGCAGCCGGATCGGCCGCCGACGCGCAGGCCGACGCGACGTCGCTCGCCCGTTCGTAGCTGAAGGGCATCATGCCGGGCCTCCATTGGCGACGTCGCGGATCGCTGCCACGATATTCGCATAGGCAGCGCAGCGGCAGATGTTGCCGCTCATGCGCTCGGCGATTTCCGCATCGGTGAGCGCCGGCGCGCTGGCGACGTCCGCCGTCGCATGGCTGGGCCAGCCGGCCTTGTGCTCTTCCATCATCGCGACCGCCGAGCAGATCTGGCCCGGCGTGCAGTAGCCGCATTGCAGGCCGTCATGGCGCACGAAGGCCGCCTGCATCGGGTGGAGATCGCCGTCCGCTTCCAGGCCCTCGATGGTGGTGACCTCGTCGCCCGCATGCATCACCGCGAGGGTGAGGCAGCTGACGATGCGCTGTCCGTTGACCATCACCGTGCAGGCGCCGCACTGGCCCTGGTCGCAGCCTTTCTTGCTCCCGGTCAGCCCGAGATGCTCGCGCAGCGCATCGAGCAGGGTGACGCGCGGGTCGACATCGAGCGCCTGGCGCCGTCCATTGACGGTCAGCGTCACCTTCTGGCTGGGGCCCGCGGCGCTCTCGGTCGCGGCCTTGGCCGGCCCCGAGGCCATCGCCAGGGTGGTGGCGCCGGCGGTCCCGAGAAAGCGCCGCCGCGACAACCGGGAGAGGAACGGAAGCATTTTTTGCACGGGAGTGCCCTTGAGGTGTGTCGGATGCCAGCGAATGTAATCCGCGGCGCACCGGCCACTTGCACGGGATTGCGCCCGTTTGATCGCGATTGCCGCAACTTCGACGAGGGCGTGTTCCGATCAGCTTGAACCCCGGATTCCGTCATGGCCGGGCTTGTCCCGGCCATCCACGTCTTTGTTCTTGCTGATGCATTAAGACGTGGATGCCCGGCACAAGGCCGGGCATGACGGAGTCAGGACCATGACGAGAAGCGGCGAACCTTGACTACATCAAAGTCGCTGAAAGGTCGTTCCATTGCGGGTTCATTTCATGAATGAGTCGGACCTTCCACGCCCGCGGCCAATGCTTCATCGTCTTCTCACGCTGGATCGCCAGGCGAACGTCATCGAAGGATTCGTAATAGACCAGCAGTTTCAGTTCGTATCGTTTGGTAAATCCATCCACCACGCCTTCGCGGTGTTGATAGGCCCGACTTGGCAAATTGCTGGTGACGCCGACATACAGGATGCCGTTGCGTCGGTTCGTCATGATGTAAACGAAACCCCCAGCCATGCGCTGAAGGTAAAGACGTGGATGGCCGGGACAAGCCCGGCCATGACGGAATCCGCATGACGAACTCTGCGATCGAATGACCCGCGGCGAACCCTGACTCCGTCATGCCCGGCCTTGTGCCGGGCATCCACGTCTTGACGGCATCGGCAAGGACAAAGGCGTGGATGGCCGGGACAAGCCCGGCCATGACGGAATCCCTTGGTCAGTCCGGGCGGAAACGCCCTACACCCGCCCCACCCCGCCGCGCTCACCCAGGTTGTGCGGGTTGTCGACGTCCAGTTCCAATTCAGCCGCCCCCTCGGGGCGCGCCGCCGCATCGCAGCGGTTCGGCGGGATCGCCGTGAGGGCGGCCTTGAGGTCCGGATCGGCGAGCAGGCCGGCGATCCGCGCTTCGTCGCGCCAGGCCCATTTGCCGTGTTCCAGCCGCGCATAGAGGCGGCCCGTCGCCGGATCGGCGAAATTGATTACCGGGATCAGGCGCGCGCAGCGTTGCAGGAATTCGACATTGCGCTCCGGCGCCAGCTCCCGCTCGACATACAGGTCCTCGGGTTTCTGCGCGTGGATATCGATCTTCCTGAAGCGGTCGACGTCGAGCAGGCGTTTGACGTCGAGAATCGTCATCTCTCCGTTCCAGCCGAACGCGACGGTCAGCGGCCGCTCGCCGGCCGGCACGCTGTTGTCGAGGAACTCGTAATGCACCCGCCGGCGCGCATCGAGCGCCCAGGTGAAGAACAATTCGGGCATGCCCGTATAGGCTTCGACGTTGTGCGCCAGCAGGTCCTCCACCGCCTTGTAGCGGCCGACCTGCAGCCCGCGCGTCCAGGCGCGCTCGACCGTCATCTCGGGCGGCGTGATGACGAAGAACATGTACACCAGCTCGCCGAAGCGCGTGAGCAGCCGCGTCGGCTCCCGGCCCTCGGTGAAGCTGTCGAAACGGAAGCGGTCGATCAGCAGATGCGAAATCTCGCCGCGCGCCGCCTTCATCGCCATGTGGCGGTCGAGCTTCTTGTCGATGATCTCGACCTCGTGCCCCGTCATGGTGCCGGCATATTTGTAGGCGGCGCCGAGCGAGCCGTAGTCGAGCAGGAACTTGCGCCAGATGTCGGGGCTGATCAGCGCAAAGCTCTCCCAGGGAAATCCGAGCTTTTTGGCCAGCGCCCGCTGGAGCGGCCGCATGGTGCTCTTGCCGGAGGCCGACGCGCCCTTGACGTTCATGATCACCGGCCGCTCCTGCGGCGACAGCGGCCGGTAGCCCTCGCGCGCGGTCGCCTCCTCGATCAAGGGCGCGATGGCGTCGCCGATGGCCTCGCTGCCGAAATCGTTGCACACCAGCCTGACCGCGAGATCAGTGAGCAAGGCCTTGTCGGCGAACAGCCGGCCGCGCCGCGCCGTCACCGCCGTTGCGATCCGGCTCAGGGCGCGGAAGCAGGACCGGTCCAGCCGGCTGTCCGCGTCCTGCGCCTTGGCGGACCATTCGGCAAGAATCCGCCGTTCGCGCTGCTCGGCACTCTCCCGCGGCCGGGGCTGCGGCTTGCGCCTGGCGCGGCCGAATCGCCAGCGCGCCTCGCCCGTCTGATCGGCCGCGGCGGCCGGCCTGTGCCGGAGCGAAAAGAGGTTCGACAGCTCCTGCGAAATGACGACCGAGGCGGCGCTCCGCACCGCCTCGAACCGCTGGGTCAGGTCGTCGCGATGGGGAGCGATGTATTTGTCGAGAATCGTGGACGCGATCTCGCGAAAATTCCGGCCGAGGTCCTCGTAGTCGGTCCCGTCGGGAACCGCGACGCCCGCGGTCGCGCGCACCAGGAGCTCGTGGATGACCAGCCGCTCGGGACGGAAGGCGACGAGGTCCTGCGGCGGCAGCCCGCAATAGTCGCTGAGCTCCTGCGCCTCGGCCACGCTGGTGGTGACGTTCTCGCTGCGGAAGACGGTCGCGAGCCGCAGCAGCTCGCGCGGCAGCTCCGATTCCAGCCCGGGATTCCACGCCCCGGCGGGTGCGGCAGCGGTCGCAACCTCATGGCTCACGGACGCTGATGTCATGACCATGGAGCAGACACGCAGCCGCCGCGCCCTGTCAATTGCGCAAAGCTTCGCGGGGCCGCGGCCCTGCGCGCGCCCTCACCGTCGGCAAGTAGGATGGGTTGAGCCCTCGGGTCTTGCCTTCGGCAAGCCCAAGGACAGGCTCCGCGAAACCCATCATGACCGTCGCAGCAGCGATGGGTTTCGCAAGCGCTCAACCCATCCTACCGGCCCGGCCTCGCCGGTAACAGCATGCCGGCGAGTGCGCGGGGTCGCGCATGGCGTTGTCACAGGCGTGAGACGGGCGTAGGCTAATTCCCACAAAGATGTGAGCTAATTCACACATAGATTTTGCGCCGGCTGATAATTTCCGACGTTTGAAGTCACCTTTGGTTGGGAGGGACATCATGGCGTTGCGGCATTTTTCGAATCACGATGGTGCGAACGAAGCCATCACCGAATTTGAGGATTGGTTCGCGGCGCAAGGTCCCGGCAATCACGGTCCCGACGATCGGGCGACATCTCCGTCCGCGCCGACCGTCGATGCGGCGAACGATCCTGTGGCCGGCGCCGCCGCGTCCTTCGCGGTCCCGGCCTCGAGCCCCCTGCACTATTTCCTCAAGATCGACGGCGTCACCGGCGACTCCACCGTCAAGGGTTTCGAGGGCTGGTTCTCGGTCGACGGCTTCGACCTCGGGGTGACGAATTCCGCATCCTTCTCGTCGGGTGGCGGCGGCGGCGCCGGCAAGCCGAGTTTCTCGCCGCTCACCGTCGACATCCATTCGCTCGCCGGCCTGGCGCCGCTCTTCGGCGACGCGGTGACCGGCCACGCGATCAAGTCGGTCGAGCTCGTGGGGGCCGAGACCCTGAAGGGCCAGAGCCTCAATGTCTATGACATCAAGCTCTCCGACGTGCGGCTCACCAGCCTCAGTGACGACCCCGCCACCAAAGGCGTGGAGACGGAGCTGGGCTTCAGCTTCGGCCAGATCAGCCTCACCGACCGGCCGCCGGCCGCGAACGGGGCGCCCGGCACGCCGCAGACCTTCAATTTCGACGTGATCAAGAACACCACCGCGCTGGCGAGCGACATCGCCGCCGACGCCAGCGTGTCGGCTTCATCGAGCGCGGTCATGGTGCCGTCATCGAGCCCCCTGCACTACTTCCTCAAGATCGACGGCCTCACCGGCGACTCCACCGTCAAAGGCTTCGAAGGATGGTTCTCGGTCGACGGCTTCGACCTCGGGGTGACGAACCCATCGTCCTTCTCGTCGGGTGGCGGGGGCGGCGCCGGCAAGGCGACTTTCTCGCCGCTCAGCATCGACATCCATTCGCTCGCCGGCCTGGCGCCGCTGTTCGGTGACGCGGTGACCGGCCACGTGATCAAGTCGGTGGAGCTCGTGGGGGCCGAGACCCTGAAGGGCCAGAGCCTCAATGTCTATGACGTAAAACTTTCGGACGTGCGACTCACCAGCTTCGGCGACGACCCCGGCACCCAGGGCGTCGAGACGGCGCTCGCCTTCGACTTCCGCCAGATCAGCGTCACCGACCGGCCGCCGACCCAGAATGGCGCGCCCGGCACGGCGCAGACCTTCAATTTCGACGTGATCAAGAACACCGACGCATTGGCGGCGAGCGACATCGTCGCCGGCGCCAGCGTGTCGGCGTCATCGGCCGCGGTCCTGGTCCCGGACTCGAGCCCGCTGCACTATTTCCTCAAGATCGACGGCGTCACCGGCGACTCCACCGTCAAGGGTTTCGAGGGATGGTTCTCGGTCGACGGCTTCGACCTCGGGGTGAAGACGCCCTTCTCCCATTCGGCGGGTGGCGGCGGCGGCGCCGGCAAGCCGACCTTCTCGCCGCTCACCGTGGACATCCGTTCGCTGGCCGGCTTGGCGACGCTCTTCGGCGACGCGGTGACCGGCCACAAGCTCAAGTCGGTGGAGCTGGTGGG
>DATBBS010000245.1:0-4204 GCA_036270895.1 Xanthobacteraceae bacterium | reverse complement strand
CGTGGCGCTTGTCGACGTCGCCGGCCTTTTTCATGCGCTCGATGATCTGGCGCGTGCGCGCATAGGTGTAGTTGATGACCGGGCTGCTCTCGGGACGCGCCGGGCCGGCATTGTCGGGCAACACCCCCGAGCCGTAGAAGGCGAGCGAGTCGCCGTCGCCGCGGCCGGTCGGCTGGGTCTTGCCGGGGAACTGCTCGGCGAACGAGGTCTCGAAGAAATTGACCATCGGGAAGTCGAGCACGTCGAGCCACATCATCGGCTCTTTCGAGTCGTTGCCGTGGTCGTGCGGCGCCCAGTTGGCGGTGATCACGAAGTCGCCCGGCGCCATGATCGACTTCTCGCCATCGACCGCCGTATAGGCGCCCTGGCCGTCGAGCACGAAGCGGATGGCCGACGAGACGTGGCGATGGGCCGGCGCGACCTCGCCCGGCAGGATCATCTGGATGCCGGCGAACAGCGAGTTGGTGATCTTCGACTGGCCGCGCAGCGCCGGGTTCTCCAGCACCAGCACGCGGCGCTCGGCCTCCTCGGCGGTGATCAGCGGTCCCGACTCCAGGACCATCGCCTTGGCGTCGTTGAAACGCCAGAGCGCGGGCACGCAGTGCGTGACCGGCTCCTTGGTGACGACCGAGGCCATCACCTTCCACAGGGGCGCCATGTCGTATTTGGAGATGCGGTCGTAATAGGCCTCGCGCACCGCCTCGATATTGTGCTTCGCGTCGGGCTTGCCGGCTTTGTCCGCAGTGGCAACCGCCATGGTGATCCTCCGTTCGGGTCGAAGCCTGGAATGTCGGCCCTTTATATAGAGAATTGAGGCCGCCGCGGAAATACGCAACTACGGCCTTTGCGGGCTGGTCCGCCATGCGTTCGGGGATTGGTGGCGCCGGTCCACGCCCAGGGCGCCACCGATGAATCCGCGTCGGAAGCACGGGAAAGCCGGGCTTCCGGCCAGGCCTTGCGGCGTTAACTCCCGGGCTGCCGGGCGAAGAAGCCCGGGTTTACCATCCCGACCTATGGTTTGATCGAGCCGGCCACCGCGGCCGTCCACCGGCCGGCATCGACAATGCGACATCACCAGGCGAGCCCCATCATGAAAAGCGATCTCATCGACCGCCTCGCGATCCGCGACCTGATCGACAACTGGGCGATGTGGCGCGACACCGGGCGCTGGGACGATTTCCGCACGTGCTGGCATGCCGACGGCGTCATGATGGCGACCTGGTTCCAGGGCGGCGTCGACGACTTCATCAAGGTCAGCCAGCAGGGCTTCGCCCGCGGCGCCCGCACGTCGCATTTCCAGGGCGGGTTGAGCATCGATCTCAAGGGCCGGCGGGCGATCGCCCAGACCAAGATGCAGATCGCCCAGCGCGGTCCGGTCGAAGGCGTCGTCTGCGACGTGGTGTGCAGCGGCCGCTTCTATGATTTCCTGGAGAAGCGCCGCGGCCGCTGGGGCTTGGTGCTGCGCCAGCCGATCTACGAGCGCGACCGCATCTCGCCGGTCGACCCCGCCGCCAAGGTGAAGCTCGACAAGAAGCTGCTGGCGCGCTTTCCCGAGGGCTATCGCCACCTCGCCTATCTGCAGACGCGCAACGGCCAGATCGTCAAGCTGGGCATGCCCGGAGTCACCGGGCCGGAGCTCGAGGCGCTCTACCGGCGCGGAGAGGCCTGGCTGAAGGGCAAGAAGCTGTAACGATCTGGAAACTCGCAATAGCGTATCGAACCACCGATTCCGTCATGGCCGGGCTTGTCCCGGCCATCCACGACTTGCTTGCTGAGTCCTTGGAAAGACGTGGATGCCCGCGACAAGCGCGGGCATGACGAGGCACCTCATGCCGGCTTGCCGAAGCCGTAGAGGGCTTCGGGGTTCTGCACCAGGATGCGGTTGCGCGTCGCCTCGTCGGGCGCCCACTCGGCCAAGAGGTCGAACAGCAGCGCGTCGTCGGGCTTGTTGTGATCGGGCAAGCCGGGATGCGGCCAGTCGCTGCCCCAGACCAGACGCTCCGGCGCCGCCTTGACGAAGGCCTGCGCGATCCTGGTGGCCTCCGGATAGGACGGCGGACCGATCTTGCTGTTCGAATAGGCCCCCGACACCTTCACCCAGGTGCGGCCCTTGTCGATGAGCTCGCGGACGATGCCATGCGACGAATGGTCGATGCCGGCCGGCAGCGGCGGGTGCGCCAGATGGTCGAACACGATCGGCGTGGGCAGGCGCCGCAGCATCGGCGCCATCTCGTCGATCATCTCGCCGTCGACGTTGAATTGCACGTGCCAGCCGAGATCGGCGACGCGCTTCGCCAGCGGCTCGACCATGTCGGGCGTCACCGCGCGCGAGCTCGGGTCCGAAAGGCTGAAGCGGATCCCGCGGATGCCGCCGGCATGCAACGCCTTGAGGTCCGCGTCGGCGATCGCCGGCGTGACGACCGCCACGCCGCGCGCCTCCGGCCCGAGCTGCGCGATCGCATAGAGAGTCACCCGGTTGTCGGTCGCGTAATTGCGCGGCTGCACGATGACGACGCGCGTGGTCCAGATGCGCTTCTGCAGCAGCCTGTAATGTTCCGCCGTGGCACTCGATGGCGCCGCGCGCGGGTTGGGCGGCATGGGAAAGCGCGCCGGGTCGTAGGTGTGCATGTGGCAGTCGGCGGCGTTGGGGGGCGCCTTGAGCTTGGGCGGCTCGACGCCGACCGAATTCGGCACCTGCTGGGCGTGCGCTTGCTCGACTTGCCCGCCCGATGCCGCTGTGATCGCCGCCATGGAGGCTCCCTTGATGAAGCTGCGACGCCCGATCATTTTTCCCCCCTTTTGAATGAACCCCTATTTGTGCTTCACCATCCGGATGTATTTCTCGAAACCGGCGAGCTGCGCCTTGACCATGTCGATCGTCGCCGGGTCCTTGAGCTCGAGACTCGTGGCGTCGAATTTTTGCGCCGCGAGGCTCACGATCACCTCGGGGCGGCCGAAGAAATGGACGTCGAGCGACTGCAGCGACTGGCGCAGATGATACTGCATGCGCGCGCCGCCGAGCAGGCCGCCCGCCGCCGACTGCACGGCGACCGGCTGGCCGGCGAAAGGCTGGTTTTTCATGCGCGACACCCAGTCGATCGCGTTCTTGAGACCGCCCGGGATGCTCCAGTTGTACTCTGGCGACACGATGAGAATCCCGTCGGCCGCCCGGATGGCATCCGCCCAGGCCACCGCCGGAGCCGGAAACCCGCTGCTCTCCTGGGTGTCGAAATTGTAGATCGGCATGGTGTCGAAGGGCGGCGCGTTCTGAAACGACATGCCGGCCGGCGCCAGCTTCGGCGCCATGCGGGCAAGCGCCGCATTATAGGAACCCTTGCGGAGCGAGCCGCAGATCGTAAGCACTTTCAACGTATCGGTCATGGCAATCCTCTGGCCGCCCCCGTCTTGCGCCACCCCTGCGGCGCGGCAATGCGCAGGGGCCGGCCTACCTAGCAGAGCGCGCCCAGGCTGACGAGCGGCGCTCGCGTGTCATTGCTGGGCAATGCCCGCTTTCTCCCGCACCGCGCTCCATTTGGCGATCTCGTTGACGATGTGCTGGCGCAGCTCCTCCGGCGTGGAGGTCTGGGCGGTCGCGCCGAGATTGATCATCTGCTTGCGCACGTCGTCGCGCGCCAGCACATCGCGCAAAGCCGCATTCATCTTGTCGATGATCGGGCGCGGCGTTCCGGCCGGAAACGCCAGGCCGTACCAGCTCATCACCTGGAATTCCGGCAAGCCGGATTCGGCGACCGTCGGCACGTCCGGCAGAGCGGGGTAACGCTGCGGCGACGTCACGGCGACCGCCCGGAGGTCGCCGGAGCGGATCTGTCCCAGCACCGGCTGCACCAGCTCGAAGGTGAGCTGGACGTCCCGTTGCAACAAGGCGGTGATCGCCGCCGGCGTGCCGCGATAGGGAATGTGCTTGATGTCGACGCCGGCAAGCTGGCAGAAAAGCTCGCCGGAAAAATGCTGGGTCGTGCCCGTGCCGACGCTGGCGAAATTGTATTTGCCCGGCGCCGCCTTGGCGGCGGCGATCAGGCCCTTGACGTCTTTCGCGGGGAAATCGGGCGCGGTCACCAGCACGAGGCCCGCCGTTCCGGTCAGCGACACCATCGCGAAATCCTCGACCGAGTCGTAAGGCAGGCTCTTGAACAGCGTGGCCGACACGCCGTGCGAATTGTTCATCATATAGGCGGTGTAGCCA
>DATBBS010000244.1:0-3897 GCA_036270895.1 Xanthobacteraceae bacterium | reverse complement strand
AACGCTTCCTCGGCATAGCCGGACACGAAGATGATCTTGAGCTCCGGCTTGCGCCGCCGCAGCTCCTTCAACAGGCTGGGCCCGTCCATCTCCGGCATGACCACATCGGACACCACGAGGGCGATCGTTCCGTCGTGCTGGTCGATCACCTCGATCGCCTCGACGCCGTTGCCGGCCTGCAGCACGGTGTAGCCGCGCGACACGAGCCCGCGCGCATTGAGGCCGCGCAGCCCTTCCTCGTCCTCGACCAGGAGGATGGTGCCGCGGCCGGTATCGTCGGCGGTCGCCGCAGAGAGCCGCGCCACCTCTTCGGCCGCCGCCAGCGCACCGTTGATCGCCGACATCCTGGGCGTCTGCAGCTCATCCGCGCCCGCCACGTGGCGCGGCAGGAAGATGCGGAAGGCGGTGCCCTTGCCCAGCTCTGACTCCGGATAGACGAAGCCGCCGGTCTGCTTGATGATGCCGTAGACGGTCGAGAGGCCGAGCCCGGTCCCCTTGCCGACCTCCTTGGTGGAGAAGAACGGCTCGAATATCTTGTCGATGATCTCGGGCGCGATCCCGGTGCCGTTGTCGGCGACCTCGACGCGCACATAGTCGCCCGGCGGCATGCCCTTGTAGGGCAGCTGGCGGGATTCCGCTTCCGGCACGTTGACGGTCCTGATGGTCAGCTTGCCGCCGCCCGGCATGGCGTCGCGCCCGTTGACCGCCAGATTGACGATCACCTGCTGGAACTGGGTGATGTCGACCTTGACCGGCCAGAGATCGCGCGAATGGACGACGTCGAGCGTCACCTTCTCGCCGATCAGGCGTTTGAGCAGCATGGTGAAATCGGACAGCGCCTCGCCGAGATCGAGCACCTCCGGACGCAGCGTCTGCTTGCGCGAGAAGGCGAGCAGCTGGCGCACCAGGGCGGCTGCGCGGTTCGCATTCTGCTTGATCTGCATGATGTCCTGGAAGGACGGATCGGTCGGCCGATGCCCGGTCAACAGGAAGTCGGTCGCCATCATGATGGCGGAGAGCAGGTTGTTGAAGTCATGCGCGATGCCGCCGGCGAGCTGGCCGACGGAATCCATCTTCTGCGCCTGGTTGAACTGGTTCTGCAGGCTGCGCTGCTCCGTGGTGTCGAGCGCATAGACGATCGCCGCCTCATGGTCGCCCTCGGCGTCCTCGACCGGCGTGACGTAGAAGCGCGCCCACCTTTCGGCCTCGCCGGCCAGCGCCGCGTCGATCGGCGCGACGTCGCCCTGCCCGCGCGCGCCCTCGCCGATCGCGGCTTCCATGGCGGCGCGGTCGCCCGGATTGACGACGTTGAGGATCGAGCGGCCCGCCGCCTCGCCCTTGAGAACCCGCTGGAACATGCGGGCGGCGAGCGGATTGGTGCGCGCGATGCGGCCGGTCTTGTCGACCGTCGCGATCGCGAGCGGCGTGTTGTGGAAGAAGCGCATGAAGCGGACTTCGGCCGCGCGCTGCGGGTCGGTGCCGTCATCGCGCGCGCGGTTGAGCACGAGGGTGCGCGAGGCGCCCGGCGCGCCATCGGCTCCGAACGCGACCTTGTGATAGAGCCGCACCGGCACGGTCTTGCCGCCGCGGGTCTTGAGGTCGAGATCCAGCACCTCGGTCTTGACCTCGCCGGGCTCGGCCGAGAGCGTGGTCAGGAGCGCCGCGCTGTCGCCCGGCACGATGTCGGTGAGCCTGAGGCCGCCCGAGCCGATCTGCGCGAGGTCGTGGTCGAGCCAGCCGGCGAGCGTCGCGTTGAGGTAGCCGATGTGCCCCGACTCGTCGACCGAGAAGAAGCCGGCCGGCGCATGGTCGAGATAGTCGATGGCATATTGCAGGCCCTGGAAGGCGGTCTCGTGGCGGTCGCGGTCGCGGGTGACGTCGGCGACCGACCAGACGGTGGAGCGGGCCTCGCGCCCGCCCTCGCCGAGCGGCCGCACGCGCAGCCGCAGCCAGCGCGCCGGCTCGCCGCGCAGGCCCGCGACGCGCACTTCCTCCTGCAGGCTGCGGCCCTCGCGCGCCGCCTTGACCAGACGGTAGATCGCCTCCGAGACCTCGGGGTCGCCGAGAAAGACGCGCTCGACCGGCCGCACGTCGTCGGTGCCGACCGCATCCGCCAGCCGCAGATAGGCGGCGTTGGCGTAGATCACCCGGCCGCCCGGATCCGTCACCACGATGCCGTCGCCCGCCCCGTCGACCACCGCCTTGAGGATCGGGCTGCCGCTGTCCCGGCGGGCGACCCGCAAAATGCCGGCCGCGGTCGCGAACAGCGAAAAAACGCCGATCATGCCGAGAATGGCGAGCAGCGTCAGCACATAGGGCTCGGCCTGATTGCGGCCGACGAACATCAGCCCGACGGCGGCGGCGACCAGCACGACGGCGACGAGCAGCACCAACCCGATGCTGCCCCGCCTTTCGCCGGCCGTCCTGTCGCTCACGTCGTCTTTCGCCATCCGGGCTTCACGATCCGTGCGGCCAAACCGCCCGCTCTTTCAGTGCCCGAGTCCGGGCGGTCTCCGCAAGGGGCTGGGGTCGCGGCCACGGCGTTAACACCGGGACTTTGCATGATTTCCGAAAAAGCCGGCCCGCGAACCGATTCGGCATCAGGAGACTTTGCGGACGCCGGGCGCAAAGGCAAGAAGGATCCCGACCGGCGGGCGCAATCCGCCCGGATCAGTTCCGCGCCGGGTTGCGCCGCGCCGCCCCGTTGAGCCGCATCACGTAGCTGATCACCTCGGCGACCGCCTTGTAGTGCTCGGCCGGCACTTCGCCGTCGATCTCGACGGTGGCGTGGAGCGTGCGCGCCAGCGGCGGGTTCTCCACGACCGGCACGTCGCTCGCCTCGGCGACCTCGCGGATCTTGAGGGCGATGGCGTCCATGCCTTTGGCGACGCAAATCGGCGCATTCATGCCGCGTTCCCATTGCAGCGCGACCGCGAAATGCGTCGGGTTGGTGATGACGACCGTCGCGCTCGGCACCGCCGCCATCATGCGCTTGCGCATGCGGCCCTGGCGCAACTGGCGGATCTTGGCCTTGATCTTGGGATCGCCCTCCGACTCCTTGTACTCCTCCTTGATCTCGCGCATCGACATCTTCTGGCGCTCGAACCACTGCTGGTATTGGAACAGATAGTCGGCCGCCGCGATGATCGCCAAAATGGCGACGACCGCGCCGAACAATTGCAGCGACAGCGTCCGCACGAAGGGAATGATCGCGACGGGATCCGCCCAGATCAGGCTTTCGAGACGCTTGCGCGCCGGCCACATCAGCGCCGTGAGCACGCTGCCGATCACGGCGAGCTTGACCAGCCCCTTGAGGAAATTGACCAGCGCCAGCTTGGAAAACAGCCGCTTGGCGCCGGCCAGCGGCGAGATCTTGGAGAATTTCGGCGTCAGCGCCTCCGCCGACCAGATCAAGCGGTGCTGGATCGCATTGCCGATGATGGCCGCCAGCGTCAGCAGCAGGAACGGCAGCGCGACGGCGGCGATCGTCTCGATGCCGACCTCGCGGAACAGCGCCATCAACCCGCCGCCGTCCGCCGGCACCCGGTAGGAGTTGGCGAAAATGCCGCGAAAGGTCGCGGCGAGCTGCGAGCCCATCGATCCGGAGAAGCTGAGCAGCACGAGCGCGCCGGCGGCGAGCACGAACCAGGCATTGACCTCCTGGCTCTTGACCACGTCGCCGCGCTTGATCGCGTCGTCGAGCCGCTTTTGACTTGGGTCTTCTGTTTTTTCGCTGTCGTCGTGTTCCGCGGCCATGCGCTACCTCACCGCGCCGGCGTGCGGCGCGAGATCGCGCAAGACGCCTTCCACGCTGCCCAGGTAGGTCCCCATCATGGCGGAGATCAGCAGAAACAGCATCATGAAGCCCGCCAGGATCGAGAGCGGCATGCCGACGAA
>DATBBS010000243.1:0-7168 GCA_036270895.1 Xanthobacteraceae bacterium | reverse complement strand
GGCGCCGGCAAGACCACCTTCATCAACATGATCACCGGCCACCTCCGACCGACCAAGGGGAGCATCCGCTTCGAGGACCGCGACATCACCGGACGCCCGTCGCGCGAGATCACGCGGCTCGGCATCTCGCGCTCCTTCCAGGTGGCGCAGATCTTTCCCTCGCTGACGGTGTTCGAAAATATGTGCGCCGCCGCCGCGATCGCGCGCGGCCCGGACAGCATGCTGGCGCGCGCGCTCGTGCCGCTTCGCTCGCGCGCCACCCTGGAGGAGGCCGAGGCGGCGATCGAGCTTTTCGGCATCGGATCCTGGCGTGATGCGCGCTCGGCGACTTTGCCGCAAGGCGTGCGCAAGCTCCTCGACATCGCGATGGCGACGGTCGGCGCGCCGCGCGTGCTGCTGCTCGACGAGCCGACCAGCGGCATCTCGATCGAGGAAAAATTTGCCGTCATGGACGTTGTGATGTCGGCGCTCAAGAGCCGCAAGATCACGGTTCTGTTCGTCGAGCACGACATGGAGATCGTCGGACGCTTCGCTGAGCGCGTGCTCGCCTTCTACGACGGAACCGTGATCGCGGATGGCGCCCCCGCCGTGGCGCTCGCCGATGCGCGGGTGCGGGCTTTCATCAGCGGAACCAAACCGGAGCCGCTCACGGAGGCAGCTCATGCTTGAGGTCGCGGGACTCAATGTCGCGATCGGTCCGGTGCCGATCGTGCGCGACGCTTCGCTTGCGCTCGCGGAAGGGCAGATGTGCGGCCTGATCGGCCGCAACGGCGCCGGCAAGACCACCTTGCTGCGCGCCCTCATGGGGGCGTTGCCGGCGAGCGGCAAGGCCGTGCTCGGCGACGTCGATCTGCTGGCGCTGCCGCCGCATCGCCGGGTCGCGCACGGCATCGGCTACATGCCGGAGGACCGCCGCCTGGTGCCGCAATTCACGGTCGAGGAGAATATCCGCCTGCCGACCTGGTCGGTGGCGGTCGCCGGCGCGGAGCAGCGGCTGCAATGGATTTTCGACATCATGCCGGAAGTGGCGCGCTTCCGGGCCCGCCGGGCGCTGGAGCTTTCGGGCGGCCAGCAGAAGATGGTGGCGCTGGCGCGCGCCCTGATGGCCGGCACCCGCATGCTGCTGCTCGACGAGCCCTTCGAGGGCTTGGCGCCCGCGCTGGCCCGCCGGCTCGGCGAGGTGCTGGCCAACCTCAAGAGCGAGCGGGTCACGGTGCTGATCGCGGACTCCAACGAGGTCCATATCGTCGACTTGCTGGCCTGCGCCTATCGGATCGAGCGTGGATCTGTGAGCCGGGTGTGACCCAAGGGTGAACGCGTTCGTCATGGCCGGGCTTGTCCCGGCCATCCACGTCTTTCTCTTTCGCGTGGCACCAAGACGTGGATGCCCGGCACAAGGCCGGGCATGACGAGTCAGTATATGCGGGCCCGCGATCCAATCATCACCCGAAATACGCCTCGCGCACCTCTTGCCGGGTCGCCAGCTCCTGCGACGGTCCCGACGCGACCACGCGGCCCTTGGAGAGCACATAGCCGTCATGCGCGATCGCCAGCGTCTGGTGGACATTCTGCTCCACCAGGAACACCGTAATGCCGCGCTCGTTGATCTTGCGGATGATGTTGAAATTCTCCTTCACCAACAGCGGTGACAGGCCGAGCGAGGGCTCGTCGATCAGGAGCAGCTTGGGCGCCCGCATCAGGCCGCGCCCGATCGACACCATAGCCTGCTCGCCCCCCGACATGGTGCCGGCGAGCTGCGCGCGCCGCTCTCCCAGCCGTGGGAAGATATCGTAGATTTCCGCGATGCGGGCGCGCGTGACCTCTTCCGAAGGCTCCTGATAGGCTCCGGCGCGCAGATTCTCCTCGACGGTGAATTTCGGGAAAACCTTGCGGCCTTCCGGGATGCAGGCGATGCCGGCCGCGATCACCTTGTGGGTCGCGAGCCCGGTGATGTCGCGCCCCTCGAAGGTGATGGTGCCCGCACGCGGCGGCGTCAGCCCGAGGATCGAGCGGATCAGCGTGGTCTTGCCCGAGCCGTTCGCGCCGAGCAGGCAGGTGATGCGTCCGGGCTCGACCGTGAGCGTGACGCCCTCCAGCACGTCGGCCCGGTCATAACCGGTGTAGATGCTCTCGATGGCGAGCCGGCCCGTCATTCACGCCACCCCGAGATAGGCTTCTTGCACCTGCGGGTCGGCGGCAATCTGCGCAAAGGTGCCTTCGCTGATCTTGCGGCCGTAGTTGAGCACCACGCAACGGTCGGTGACGCGCTCGATGACGCCCATCTCGTGCTCGATGATCACGATGGTGAGGCCGGCCATGCGGGCGCGCACCGACAGAATGTCGTCCATCAGCTCGCGCGTCTCCTCGTGGGTCATCCCGGCGGAGGGCTCGTCGAGCAGCAGCAGGCGCGGCCGGCTGATTAGGGCGCGGCAGATCTCGATGCGCCGCCGGTCGATCATCGGCAGCCGTGCCGCCGGCTCCTCGAGCAGCGCGGCCAGCCGCGGGCTGAAAATCGTCACCAGCTCGGCCGCCTCGCTCCGATTGCGGCGCAGCTCGTCCGCGAAGGCGTCGCGGCGCAGCAGGTTGAAGACCAGGCCGTGATTGAGGCGCTTGTGATTGCCCACCATGATGTTGTCGAACACCGACAGCGGCAGGCACATGCGCGAGCGCTGAAAGGTGCGGGCGACGCCCGCCCAATAGACCGCCTGCGGGCGCGCACCGGTGATGTCGTCGCCCGCGAAGGCGATGCTTCCCTCGCTGGCCGCATAGATGCCGGTGACGACGTTGAACAGCGTGGTCTTGCCGGAGCCGTTGGGGCCGATCAGGCCGACGATCTCGCCTTCGTTGACCGTGAAATCGATGCGATCGAGCGCCACGAGGCCGCCGAACCGGCAGGTGAGGGCGGCGCAACAGAGCAGTGGCGCGCTCACGGCGCGCTCGCCCCGCGGCCCGGCAGATACTCCCGCAACGGCCGCGGCAGCAGCCCCTCGGGCCGGAACAGCAGGATGAAGATGACCAGCAGCGCGTAGAGCGCGAAGCGGTATTCCTGAATGATCTGAAGCTTCTCGGGCAGGATCACCACGAAAGCCGCCGCAACTGTCACCCCCCACACATTCCCGATGCCGCCGAGCAGGATGATGGAGACCAGGATCAGCGAGTCGCCAAAGGTGAAGTTGTTGGGCGCGATGAAGCCCAGCACATGGCCGTAGACCGCCCCCGCGCAACCGGCGAGAAAGTTGCCGAGCGTGAAGGCCAGCACCTTCCAGCGCGCGACGTCGAGCCCGTAGCAGGCCGACGCGACCTCGTCGAGCCGGATCGCGTCGAGGCTGAGCCCGATCCACGAGCGCTCCAGCCGCCGCACGAAGGCGAAGCTCGCCGCCAGCAGCGCCAGCGCGAGCAGCAGGTAGGAGAAGTAGAAGGACGCGGTGAAATCACCGATCCGGATCGGGCGGTTGAAATTCCAGCCGAACAGGATGATCGGCTTGACCTGGATTCCCTGCGGCCCGCCGTGTGTGTCATTGACCTCCAGGAATGTCTTGAACAGGATGCCGAACGCGATCGTCACCAGCGCCGCATAATGGCCGCGGGTGCGCAGCACCGGCAGGATCAGGATCGATCCGATCAGCGCCGCCACCACGCCGCCGGCCGGCAGGGTGAGCCAGGAGGGCAAGGCGGTGTATTTGGTGACGACCGCCGCCGTGTAGCAGCCGATCCCCAGGAAGGCTGCGCCGGCGAAATTGACCACGCCCGCGAAGCCGAACTGCACCGTGAGGCCGAGCGCCGCGACCATCAAGAGCATCGCGGTCGTCATCATCAGGATGGCGAAATGCTCCTGGTGCAGAAAAGTCGCGGCCGCGAGCACGCCGGCGATGGCCGCGCCATCGAAACTCTTCTGGTTGGCGCTGATGCTGTCGCGGACCTTGTCGAGCGCCCCGATGCGGGCCGCGAGGAGGATTGCGGCGGCCGCGAGCGCCAGCAGGGCGCCGACCGCGAGCTGGCTTTCGGCGCCCAGAAACGCGACGCCGTAAAGCGTCGCGGCCGCGGCGCAGCCGATGGCGGGAAGCCGCGACGGGGCGGGCCTCATACCCGCTCGCTCGACTTTTCGGCGATCAGGCCGGTCGGCCGCCACGTCATGATGGCGATGATGACCGCGAGCGCGAAGACGTCCTTGTAGGCGCTGGCGAAAGGCAGCGCGACCGCGCCGATGGTCTGCAGAGCGGCGAACAGGAAGCCGCCGAGAATCGCCCCATAAATATTTCCGAGGCCGCCCACCACGGCGGCGCTGAAGCCGAAGACGCCGAGCAGCAGCCCCATGCCGAAATTGATCTCGTTGTAATAGAGGCCGTTCATCACGCCCGCGAAAGCGGCGACCCCCGATCCGATCGCGAAGGTGACCAGGATCACCAAGGTGAAATTGATTCCCATGGTGCGCGCGGTCTCGCCATCCTGCGCGACCGCGCGGATCGCGAGACCGAGCTTGGTCTTGTTGATCACGAGATGCACCGCGACGATCATCAGGAGCCCCGCCGCCAGCAGGATCATGCTGTCGAGGCGCAGGTTGAAATGCCCGAACGCGAAGGCCTTGGTGGGCAGCAATGCCGGGAACGGCTTGGGATTCGATCCGTCGGGAAAGAACAGCCGCACGCTTTCGCGCAACACCGTTCCCAGCATGAGGGTGATGAGCAGGGTATTGAGCGCGGGCGCCGAGCGCAGCGGCAGCACCAGGAAGCGCGCGATCAGCGCGCCGAGCACCGCCATCGCGAGGATCGCAGCCACCGACACGATGACGAGCTGCAGCCAGGGAATGGTCACCGTCGCCTTGAGGGCGAGGTAGGTCGCGAAAGCCGTGAAGGCCCCGACCGTGAGCACGTCGCCATGCGAGAATTTGATGACGTCGAGCACGCCGAAGAACAGCGTGAAGCCGACCGCCACCAGGCCATACATCAGCCCGAGCATCAGGCCGTTGACGAGGTATTGGCCGAAGAGGGCGATGTCCACGGGGGGAGCCTTCGCAAATTTGTAGGGTGGGTTAGGCGCGAAGCGCCGTAACCCACCCGTAACCCACCAGTGTGCCGCAGAATCTGAAAAGCGGTGGGTTTCGCTTCGCTCAACCCACCCTACGATTTGCGTGATCGTTCACTTCAGCTTGCGCTTGCCGGCGCCGTACTCGCTGTCTTCCCACACCACCCACTTGCCGTCCTGGGCGACGTATTTGGTGATCAGCGACACCGTGTTCTGTCCATGGTCGTCGAATGTCACCGGACCGATGATGGTGTCGTAATTCTTTACGTCGCCCAGCGCCTTCGTGACCTTCTCCCGGTCGGGGCCGACCTGCTCGATCTTGTCGAGGATGAGGCTGGTCGCCGCGAACGCGAAGGCCCCATAGGCCTCGGGCGGCTCCTTGTAGCCGGCCTTGTCGTATTGCTCCTGAAAATGTTTTCCGCCCGGCAGCTTCTCGATCGGCGCGCCCTCGATGAAGCTCAGCGAGCCTTCGGCGAGCGCGCCCAGGCCCTGGATGTAGGCGTCCGATTTGATGCCGGAGGTTCCCTCGAGTACCGCCTTGATGCCGAGCTTGTCCATCTGCTGGCGGATGCGGATGCCGATCGGCGTGAGGCCGCCGAAGAAGATCACTTCGGGATTGAGCGCCTTGGCCTGGGTGAGCTCGGCGGTGAAGTCCTGCTGGTCGGCGGTGACCCCATATGTGCCGAGGATCTCGCCGCCGTTCGCCTTGATGAACTTCGAGAAATACTCGTTGTGGGCCTTGCCGTAGTCGGTGGTGTCGTGGATCACGACCCATTTCTTGAAGCCGAGGCCGGCCATGAATTTAGCCGCCACCTCGTTCTGGTTGATCATGGTGCCGTTGACCCGGTGCACCTCGGGATACTGATTGCGATAGGTGATGTCGGGCAGCACCGCGCCCCACACGATCATCGGAAGACCCAGGCGGTTGAAGGTGTCGACCGTCGCGATCGCGGCGGCCGAGCAATAATGCGCGGTCGCCGCAATGATGGCGCGGTCGGCGCCCGCCTTGGTGGCGACCTGCACGGCGGTGTTGGGCTTGCACTCGTCGTCAAGGACGGTGAGCTCGTATTCGTACTTCGCCTTGGGGTCGGCGTTGCGCAGCTTGACCGCGAGCTCGGTCGAGTTGCGGCCCCCGATGCCGTTGGCGGCGACCCCGCCGGTGAGCGGCCCGATATAGGCGATCTTGACCTTGTCCTTGGCGGCGGCGGGCGTCGCCAAGGATGCCGCCAACAAAGCCGTCGCGAGAACCGTCGTGACGTGTCGTACCCTGACCATCTGAACCCCTCCTGGGTGTGAGCGTGGCGGCCATGTTCGCCCAGGGGGCGTCGGTGAGCAAGGCGTTGGACCGGGACTTGCGACCGCCGCGCGCCGAGGACCACATACGCTTCCGTGCCCTCAATACTCCAGCAACAGGCTCCCGAACCCCTCGATCCTGTCCTCGATCCCGTTCTGCCGCAGCGCCCACCAGTAGGTCGCGGTGTTGATCGCAATCACCGGCTTGTCGAGCCAGAACTCGGCAAGGCCGGCGAGCCGCGCCATCGCCAGGTTGGTGCCGACCTGCAGGATGGCGTCGACATCGGGGCCGTCGACCTCGCGGATCGCGTCGCGCAGCTCCTTCTCCGACACATGCGCGATCGCGACCGGGCCGGGGCAGCGCAATCCCTTCAGGCGCACGACCTCGAAGCCGCAATCGACCAGAAAGCGGCGCACCTGCTCATCACCGACCGGCATGTAGGGCGTGACGACCCCGAGCCGGCGCGCGCCGTAGCATTTGAGCGCCGCCTGGCAGGAGTCGGAGCCCATCGCAACCTTGACGCCGGCGCGCGCCTCGACCCGCTCGCGCAGCTTGATGCTGCCGTCGCGGCCGTCCCAGAAGGTCTCCGACGACATGCCCAGCACCAGGTAATCGGGCTCGCAGGTCATCACCCGGTCGATCGCCTCCATCATGGCGCCGCGGATATTGTCCATCATCCGGTTGAATTCGTCGTCGTTGCGCACCGGATCGTTGGGGATATGGATGCGGCCGAAATGGTTGGTGACGCCGCGCGGCCGCATGGCGTCGAATTCGGGCTGCACCGAGGTGTTGGTCGACGGCGCGACCACGCCGAATTTCTTGCGGAAGCCCAGGGAGTCTGTCATCGGCGCC
>DATBBS010000242.1:0-12242 GCA_036270895.1 Xanthobacteraceae bacterium | reverse complement strand
CGGCTCATCGGAGTGTACCGTGGCTTGAGAAAGTCCATGATGCCGTGGCTCCAGTAGGTGGTTAACGTCCGCGGCGGCGGATTCCAGAGCGGCTCGCGACTCATACATGCGGCGGCCGGCCCCTCCGCACCACGCAAGCTAGCCGAACGCGGTGCCGAGTACAATCGACATAGACCCGCAACGCCGGTCACGCAACGACGACTTTCTCGACCCTGGGTCGGTTGCCTTGACGGCCCCCACTCGATATGCAAGGCGCAAATCGTCGCCGATGCGACCGGCTCGATATATGATCACCCAGGAGCCACCGCCATGACCACATTCGACGAGCGCGAAAAAGGCTTCGAGAAGCAATTCGCTCACGACGAAGAGCTCAAGTTCAAGGCGACGGCGCGGCGCGACCGCCTGCTCGGCCTGTGGGCGGGCGAAAAGCTCGGCCTCGCCGGGCCCGACGCCGCCGCCTACGCCAAGGAGGTCGTCGTCGCCCAGATCGAGAACCACGACGTCTTCGCCAAGATCCGCAAGGATTTCGACCTCAAGGGCGTGAAGGCCACGGACGACGAGATCAAGCGCGCCATGATCGATCTGATGGGGCGCGCGGTCGCGGAGATCAAGGCCGGGAAGTAGCGCGCAAGCCGTACTGTGTCGGGCAAGACGCACTGCAACGAAAGTTGAACGCCGGCGCGTTCCCGACGTGATCGCAACGCGCCGCGCGCAGAAGGGGCACGCGATGAGCATTCAGTTTTCCCTCGCCCGGCGGCTCAAGGCCGGCGAGACCGTGCATACCGGCTGGTGCGGCCTGCCCTACCCGATCGTCGCCGAGACGATCGGGCGCGAAGGCTTTCCGGCCGTCACCATCGATCAGCAGCACGGGTTGTGGGACACCGCGGCGACGCTTACCGGGATCGCGGCCATCCGCCAGGGCGGCGCCGCGCCGATCGTGCGGATTCCGGTCGGCGACTTCGCGACGGTGAGCCGCGCGCTCGATTTCGGCGCCGAAGGCATCATCGCGCCGATGATCAACACCGTCGAGGACGCCCGCGCCTTCGTGTCGGTCGCCAAATATCCCCCCGTCGGCGAGCGCAGCTGGGGACCGCATCGCGCCATGATGCTGGGCAACATCCCGGACCAGAAGACCTATCTGCGCGACGCCAACCAGCTGACCATCACGTTCGCGATGATAGAAACGAGGACGGCGCTCGCCAATCTGGACGCCATCGCGGCGACGGACGGCATCGACGCGCTGTTCGTCGGGCCGTCGGATCTGTCGATCGCGCTCAGCGACGGCGCCGACGTCGATCCGCACGACGCGGCGGTCGAGAAGGAGCTCGATCGCATCGTCGCCGCCGCCAACAAGGCGAAAAAGATTCCCGGACTCTATTGCGCCAATGCGGAGCGCGCCCTGTTCGCCGCCAAGCGCGGTTTCCGCTTCATGGCGGTCGGCAGCGACCTCGGCTTCCTGCGCGCCGGCACTGCCGCGCAAGTGAAGGCGCTGAAATCGTAGGATGGGTCGTAGGGTGGGTTGAGCGCAGCGAAACCCACCGTGAGTTTAGCGTCCCGCCATCGGTGGGTTACGGCGCTGCGCGCCTAACCCACCCTACAGACCTGCGCCGATCGCCGCCTCCAATTCACCCAGCACCTTCCCCGCATCCGCCTCGATGTCCGCCGCGCGCACCGGCAATACCCGATAGCCGCGCTCGGCGAGCCAGGCGTGTTTGTCGGCCCGTGCCTGCGCGGCCTCGGCGCTTTCCTCGCCCGGCACGATGTCGATCACGGCGCGCAAGCCGAACGAGACCATGTCGGTGATGTGCGGCCCGACCGGCACCTGGCGCTTGAAGCCGTGTCCGGCGAAACGGCGGTCGCGCGTGAGCGCGGTCCACAGGGCGCGCTCGGCGTCGGTCGGATTTCGCCGCAACAGCCGCGAGAGCCCGCGCGTCGGCCCGCGCTCCCTCCCCTCGGTGTGCTCGGACAGGAGCGCGCGCAGCATCCCGGCCTCGCGGCCGTCGAGCACGCCGCCATGCGCCGGACCCTTGCGGCCCTGGGCGATCGCCATGATGACCCCGTGCAGGGTCTGGACATCCTGCTGGGTCGGCTGCATGCGGGCGAAGATGTTGCGCAAATTGATGCTCATGGTGGCGCGCTTCTCGGGCGGGCGGAAAAACTCGACCTTCTCCAGTTCGGCTTCGAGGTTGGCGAAGAAGGCGAAGAGCTGCTGCTTGCCGGCGGGCGGCGAGCGCTCCGGCATGCGGAAGGGCAGCGCGCCGCCGCTCGCCAGCTTGAAATACTCGTAGGCGATCACCAGCACCGCCTGCGCCAGGTTGAGCGACGCGAAGGCCGGGTTGACCGGCAGGGTGACGATGCGGTCGGCCAGCCCGACCTCGTCATTCTCGAGCCCCCAGCGCTCGCGTCCGAACAGCACCGCGACGCTCTCGCCGTCGGCGATGCGCGGCGCCATCTCGCGCGCCGCCTCATCGGGCGCGAGCACGGGCTTCGCCTGATCATGGGCGCGCGCCGTGGTGGCCAGCACGAAGCTGCAATCCGCCACCGCCGCCTCGAGCGTGTCGAACAGCCGCGCGCCGTCGAGCACCGCATCGGCGCCGGCGGCGGCGCGCTGCGCCTGGATGTTCGGCCAGCCGTCGCGCGGCCGCACCAGGCGCAGGCGCGCGAGCCCGAAATTCGCCATCGCGCGCGCCACCGTGCCGATGTTCTGCCCGAGCTGCGGCTCGACCAGCACGACGATCGGTCCGGCGATGTCGGTCCAAGGCTTGGTCTTGTCGGTCCCCGAGCCGGGCATGTGGTTCCTCGTTTCCGGGGTCTTATAGCCGAACCGGCGCGAATTGCAGTCGCCCGCAAATCCGTTATGAAAAAGCCGCCAGGCCGGCTGCAGGCCGGCCCGCGAGGGGGCGTGCATTGTCGGACGAGGCCACAAGAGACCACCGCCGCCTCGTGCTCGGGGCCGCGGTCGGCTTCCGGGTCGCGCAGGTGCGCGTCTTCGTCGAGTCCCTGCGGGCGACCGGCTATGCGGGCGACGTGACCATGCTGGTCGGCCCCTTCCAGTGGCGGCTGCGGGCTTTTCTCGCGCGCCACGGCGTGCGCACCCTGCCGCACTGGTCGACCCGCAAGCTGCACGGACCGATCCACGCGGTGCGCTTCGAACGATTCGCGAAGATCCTGCGCCGCCACGCCGGACGCTACGACCAGGTGCTGGTCTCCGACGTGCGCGACGTCCTCTTCCAGAAACACCCTTTCGCGGAGGTCGCGTCGCCGGCCTGCCGCTTCTATCTCGAGGCCGGCCCCTGGACGATCGGCAGCGAGCCCACCAACCGGCGCTGGGCGCAACTTTTTCTCACGCCCGCCGAAGCCGAGCGGATCGGCCCGTGCCGCATCAGCTGCTGCGGCGTGGTGCTGGGTGGGGCCGTTGCCATGACCGATTACCTCGCGCGGCTCGCCGCCTATCTGCATGCGCTGCCGATCCGGCTTCGGCGCGAGGGCGGCGCCGATACGGTGTTCCACAACAAGATCGCGCATCTCACCCGCGAGGTCGCGGCCGAGATCGTGGAGAACGACGTCCATGTCGCCACCATGGGGCTGACGCCGCCGTCGGCCTATGTGGCGGGAACCGACGGCCTCATCCGGACCGCCGACGGGCGGGCGCCCGCGATCCTGCATCAATATGACCGCGTCCCCGCGCTCAAGCGCGCCGTGGAGGCGCGATATGGGCGGATTGCCTAGAATCCGAGCGGCGGCGGCGGGTTGATCCGGAACCTTCGGAACGACGCAAAGCCCAGCAAAATAGCGGCCAAATCAAGCTTTGCCCCGGGCAAAGCGGGTGCTATAGCGTTCGCGCCCGGCGACCCGCCGTGCCGTCCTCGACAAATCGAAATTTCGGACGCCTGAAGCGGAGCTTTCATTAATGGCGAAGATCAAAGTGAAGAATCCCGTCGTCGAGCTCGACGGCGACGAGATGACCCGTATCATTTGGCAGTTCATCAAGGACAAGCTGATCCATCCCTATCTCGACGTCGAATTGCTCTACTTCGATCTCGGCATGGAACATCGCGACGCGACCGAGGACCAGGTCACCGTCGACGCGGCCGAGATGATCCGGAAGGTCGGGGTCGGCGTCAAATGCGCCACCATCACGCCCGACGAAGGCCGCGTGAAGGAATTCAAGCTCAAGGCGATGTATCGCTCGCCCAACGGCACGATCCGCAACATCCTCGGCGGCACGATCTTCCGCGAGCCGATCATCTGCAAGAACGTGCCGCGCCTGGTGCCGGGCTGGACCAAGCCGATCATCATCGGCCGTCACGCCTATGCGGACCAGTATCGCGCCACCGACTTCACCTTTCCGGGCAAGGGCAAGCTCACCCTCACCTTCGTGGGCGAGGACGGCAAGAAGATCGAGCGCGAGGTTTTCCAGGCGCCCGGCGCCGGCATCGCACTCGCGATGTACAATCTCGACGACTCGATCCGCGATTTCGCCCGCGCGTCCCTCAACTACGGCCTCACGCGCAATTATCCGGTCTATCTCTCCACCAAGAACACGATCCTCAAGGTCTATGACGGCCGCTTCAAGGACATCTTCCAGGACGTGTTCGACAAGGAGTTCAAGGCCGAGTTCGAGAAGCGCAAGATCACCTACGAGCACCGCCTGATCGACGACATGGTGGCGGCGGCGCTCAAATGGTCGGGCGGCTATGTGTGGGCCTGCAAGAATTACGACGGCGACGTGCAGTCGGACACGGTCGCGCAGGGCTACGGCTCGCTCGGCCTGATGACCTCGGTGCTCACCACGCCGGACGGCAAGGTCCAGGAGGCGGAAGCCGCGCATGGCACGGTCACGCGGCACTACCGCGAGCATCAGAAGGGCAAGGAGACCTCGACCAACTCGATCGCGTCGATCTTCGCCTGGACGCGCGGGCTCGCGCACCGCGCCAAGCTCGACAACAACGCCGAGCTCGCGAAATTCGCCACCACCCTGGAGAAGGTCTGCGTCGACACTGTCGAGGCCGGCTTCATGACGAAGGACCTGGCGCTGCTGGTCGGCGCCGACCAGAAATGGCTCTCCACCACGGGCTTTCTCGACAAGGTGTCGGACAACCTGCGCAAGGCGATGGCGGCGTAACTGCAGCGTTTGGAATGCTGACTCGTCATGCCCGGCCTCGTGCCGGGCATCCACGTCTTAGGCCGCGTGCCACATCAAGACGTGGATGGCCGGGACAAGCCCGGCCATGACGATTGGGGGTCGATTTCCTGCAAACAGCAGGGAATCTGCAGGGCCCTCCCCCCGCGCCGGAGCGTAGTAATCCGGGCTACCACGCTACGTGCGCATCTCGAACACCTCATGGTGAGGAGCGTCGCGCAGCGACGCGTCTCGAACCATGAGCCACTTGCAGCGCTCTCGCCCGCGGCCCGTCCTTCGAGACGGCGCTTCGCGCCTCCTCAGGACGAGGATGAGCTGACATGCAAACGCCCGACGTTTCCGCCGGGCGCAATTCCAACTGTGGATTTTCTCCTACACCGTTTTGGCGCGATCGTCAAAAAAATGGGTGTCAAGAGTCTTGATTGGGCCCGGCGCGATTGCGCCGAATGATTCACGCGCGGCGGCGGGTGCGCTCCGCTTCGCTCAGCGCGTAGTGGCCGTGCGCGCGCGACGCCAGCTTGCCGGCATGGACCATGCGATGCAGCCGCACCACGAGCGTGCGCCGCTTCATGTCGAGCTGCGCCTCGTCGAGATGATCGACGATCTCCTGCACCGACATGCCGAGCGGGTTCTCGGCCAGGATGTCGAGGATGAAGTCCTCGATGTCCTCGGCCCCGCCCCCGCGCGAGGCGACCAGCAGCGGTCGCGCGCGCTCGCCGGGCGCCACCGGCTCCACCGCCGCAATCGTCGGCATCTCGGGCAGCACCGCGTTTTCGAGGCGTTCGGAAATAGCCGCAAGGAGCGCGGAAGCGCGGCCGGGATCGGCTGATTTGAGGCCCTTGAGGCCGATCGCGATCATGTCCGCCTTCTGCAGCAGATCCTGCTCGTAAAGCCGCACGGCATCCTGGGACAAGGTCATGCCAACCCCCCGGAAGATTACGCAACGTCAACAGATTAACACTTTGTAAACTGAAATTACAGCGGAACCCGTCTGGAGTCGAGTCGGCGCCAAGTCGCGGGCCCAACATGGTTAATGCACCACTAACCGGATTGACAGAATTTGAAGTTTGTGTAATTTTTAATTACATCACCATGTAGGAGCGTACCATGCCGATCGAATTATCACTGCCTTTCCTGGCCGTTTGCGGCGCCGCCCTCACGGCCCTCGCCTATCGGTTCTGGCCCCGGATCGCGATCCGCACCCATGCGGAAAAGCACCACGGAATTGGCGTGCGCGAGATCGCGGTGAGCCTCGACGGCCCTGGCCGCGGCGCCCGGCATGTAGGCGACGCCCGGGCGAAACGCTTCGAGTTCGTCATCTACCTGACGCTCAAATCCTGTAATCAATAATTCCGAATCTCGCTCCGACCCGTCCGCCGGTCTCAGGCAAACCGCACCGCGTAGATCGGCGGCAGGTGCGCGTTGACCAGCGTCCAGGCCTCGCCCGCGTTCTCGCTGACCCACAAGGCGCCCGTGGTCGACCCCATGGCGAGTCGCGCGCCGGTCGCGTCGACCGCGAGACCGTGCCGATAGACCAGATCATAGGCGTCGCGCCCGGGCAGACCCTGGCGAAACGCCTCCCAGGTCCTGCCGCCGTCGCGGGTGCGCGTGACGCAGAGCGCGCCGTCGCGCGGCATGCGCAGCTCATCCTTCATGGCCGGCACCAGCCAGGCGGTCTGCGGATCGCTCGGATGCGCGGCGACCGCAAATCCGAAATCGTCGCCGGGCGGCGTCAGCCGCGTCCAGGTGGCGCCGGTGTCGACCGACCGGTAGACGCCGGCGTGATGCTGCATCCACATCACGTCGGGCGCGCGCGGGCAGCGCGCCACCCGATGCGGGTCCTGGATCTCGCGCGTGCCGGCCTGGTCGGGCGGCATATAGGGCGCCACCATGCCGTCGCCGCGCAGCGTCCAGCTCGCCCCGTCGTCGGCCGTGTCCCACACGCCGCCGCACGAGATCGCGACGAAGACCCGGCGCGGATCGCGCGGATCGGGCGACACCGTATGGATGCCGGCCTCGTCATAGCCGCCGCCGAACCATTTCGCGCGTTCCGGCACGTCCCATAAGGCGCGCGTGAGCTGCCAGCTTTCGCCGCCGTCATCGGAGCGGAAGAGCCCCGCCGGCAGCGCGCCGATCCACAGCCGGCCGGGCTGGCCGGGGCCGCCCGCCTCCAGGGTCCAGATCTGCGACAAGGTCGGCGCGCCGGCCGCATCCGCCGGAAAGGCCGGCGCCGATAATTCCCGCCAGCTGCTTCCCGCATCGTCGGAGCGGTGCAGCTTGGCGCCGAAATGGCCGTGGTTGAGCGCGACGTAGAGCGCGTCGGGCGCGCCGTCGCGCCGGTCATGCAGCACGGCGCTCACCGGGATTCCGGCGAAGTCGGCGCGCGCGATGGCCCAGCCGCCCCCGTTGCGGGCGAGCGTCAGAAGGCCCTTGCGGGTCGCCACCAGCAGGCGATCGCTCATCTGGCTCATGGGTCAGCCTCCCGATAATGCCTGCATGACATAGAGCTCCGAGTCCGGGCCGACCGGATGGCGGAGCGTCGCGTCGCAGGCCAGCCGTTGGCCGTCGGCGAAGACGCAGACGTGCCGGCGCAGATTGCCGCGCTCATCGAGCAGATAGCCTTTCAGATGCGGCCGTTCGACGAACACGGTGGCGAGCGCCTCGCCGACGGTGCGGCCATTCGCCTGCATCGGCCCGTCCGGAACGAGCTCGCGCAGCCACGCCGTGAAATGCACCCGCGCCATGGGGTCGCCTCAAGGGTCCGGTGACTTTGCGGCCCTCACGTCGCGCGCAAAAATGACCGAGTTTGGGCGCCGGCTCAACCGCCGAGCGCCGCCGCGATGGCGGCGAGCGCGGCTTCCGCCTTCGAGCCGTCGGGACCGCCGGCCTGCGCCATGTCGGGGCGCCCGCCCCCGCCCTTGCCGCCGAGCGCCTCGGCGCCGCGGCGCACCAGGTCGACCGCGTTGAAGCGCGCGGTGAGATCGTCGGTGACGCCCACCACGATGCCGGCCTTGCCTTCCTGGGTAACGCCCACAATCGCGACCACGCCCGAGCCGACCTGCTTCTTGCCCTCGTCGACCAGGCTTTTGAGGTCCTTGACGTCGATGCCCGAAACCGCGCGCGCCAAGAGCTTGGTGTCGCCGACGCTGCGCACCCCATCCTCGGCCGCGCGCGCGCCGCCGCCCCCCATGGCGAGCTTCTTCCTCGCCTCCGACAGGTCGCGTTCCAGGCGCTTGCGCTCGTCGATGAGCGCCGCGAGCCGGTTCGGCACGTCGTCGACCGAGGTCTTGAGCTCGGCGGCCGCGCTCTTGGCGACCTGGGCGATGTGGTTCTGGCTCTTGCGCGCCGCTTTCGCGGTCAGCGCCTCGAGACGGCGCACGCCGGACGCGACCGCGCTCTCGCCCACCACCGAAATGATCCCGATGTCGCCGGTGCGCCGCACATGGGTGCCGCCGCACAGCTCGACCGACCAGCCCATCGCGTTGTGGCCGGCTTGCGCCGGCTGGCCCATCGCCACCACCCGCACCTCGTCGCCGTATTTCTCGCCGAACAGGGCGCGCGCGCCCGACGCGCGCGCCTCGTCGACCGCCATCAGGCGGGTGGTGACCGGCGCATTCTGCAGCACCATCTCGTTGGCGATGTCCTCGACCCGCTCGATCTCCTCGGCGTTCATCGGCTTGGGGTGGGCGAAATCGAAACGCAGCCGGTCGGGCGCGACCAGCGATCCTTTCTGCGCCACATGGTCGCCCAGCACCTGGCGCAGCGCCTCGTGCAGCAGATGGGTGGCGGAATGGTTGGCGCGGATGGCGGAGCGCCGGTCGTGGTCGACGTTGAGCGCGAGCGCCTGGCCGCCCTTGAGGGCGCCCTCCTCCACGACGCCGGTATGGACAAAGACGTCGCCCGCCTTCTTGGCGGTGTCGGTGACGCGGAAGCGCAGGCCGTCCGCCGTCATCACGCCGGTGTCGCCCACCTGGCCGCCGGATTCGGCGTAGAACGGAGTCTGGTTGAGCACGACCGCGCCGCTCTCGCCCTTGCGCAGCGTGTCGACCTCGGCGCCGTCGCGCAGCAGCGCCGCCACCACGCCTTCGGCGCCCTCGGTCTCGTAGCCGAGGAATTCTGTCGCGCCGACCCGGTCGCGCAGCCCGAACCAGACGGTCTCGGTCGCGGCCTCGCCCGAGCCCGACCAGGAGGCGCGCGCCTTCTCGCGCTGGCGCTCCATGGCGGCATTGAAGGCCGCGGTGTCGACCGCGATGCCGCGGGATTTCAAGGCATCTTCAGTGAGATCGAGCGGAAACCCGAAGGTATCGTAGAGCGTGAAGGCGACCTCGCCCTTGAGCTTGTCGCCCTTTTTGAGATTGCGCGTCTCCTCGTCGAGGATCGCGAGCCCGCGCTCCAGCGTGTTGCGGAAGCGCGTCTCCTCCAGCCGCAAGGTCTCGCTGATCAGCGGCTCGGCGCGCGCGAGCTCGGGATAGGCCTGCCCCATCTCGCGCACCAGCGTCGGCACCAGCCGCCACATCAGCGGCTCCTTGGCGCCGAGCAGCTCGGCATGGCGCATGGCGCGCCGCATGATGCGGCGAAGCACATAGCCGCGCCCCTCGTTCGAGGGCAGCACGCCGTCGGCGATCAGGAAGGAGGTGGCGCGCAGATGATCGGCAATCACCCGGTGCGAGGCCTTCTGCGCGCCGTCGGCGTCGACATGGGTGAGATCGGCGACGGCTTCGATCAGCGCACCGAACAGGTCGATCTTGTAATTGTCGTGGGTGCCCTGCAGCACCGCCGCGACGCGCTCCAGCCCCATGCCGGTGTCGATCGACGGTTTCGGCAGCTCGAGGCGTTTGGCGCCCGCGAGCTGCTCATACTGCATGAAGACCAGATTCCAGATCTCGATGAAGCGGTCGCCGTCGGCGTCCGGCGATCCGGGCGGGCCGCCCGGAATATGGTCGCCGTGGTCATAGAATATTTCCGAGCACGGCCCGCAGGGACCGGTGTCGCCCATGGCCCAGAAATTGTCGGAGCCGGCGATGCGCACGATCTTGCGCTCCGGCAGGCCGGCGATCTTCTTCCATAGATCGAAGGCCTGATCGTCGTCGATGTAGACCGTCACCATCAGGCGGTCGACCGGAATGCCGAACTCCTTGGTGATCAGATTCCAGGCGAGCTCGATCGCGCGATCCTTGAAATAATCGCCGAAGGAAAAATTCCCCAGCATCTCGAAAAACGTATGATGGCGGGCGGTGTAGCCGACATTGTCGAGGTCGTTGTGCTTGCCGCCCGCGCGCACGCATTTCTGTGCCGTGGTGGCGCGCGCATAGGGACGCTTCTCGACGCCGGTGAAGACATTCTTGAACTGCACCATGCCGGCGTTGGTGAACATCAGGGTCGGGTCGTTGCGCGGCACCAGCGGCGACGAGGGCAGGATCTCGTGTCCGTTCTTCTGGAAATAGCCGAGGAAGGCCGACCGGATTTCGTTGACGCCGCTCATTCACGTGCCTTGCTGGTGACGCGCCTTGCTGATGCGTGGCGGAGCCGCGTCTGGCGCCGGCGGCCCGCTGTTTTGCCAATCTTTCCAATGCTTCTAGCGAGGGTGCGGGGGGCTGTCCAGGAACCCGGGCGCGCAGCCGTCCCCGGCCATGACCCCCGATCAATTGTCCGCTATAAGCGCGCAATCCAAGCCCGCCGGCCACGCCGCGCGCTCAAAACCCCGCGGACCCGCGATGACCGACGCGACCCAGCCTGAATCGACCTTATGGCGCAGCTTGCGGGCTGGCGCCTTCGTGCTGACCGCCGAGGTGGTGCCGCCGGTCTCCTGCGATCCCGACGACCTTCTCAAGAAGGCGCTGCCGTTGCGCGAGCTCGCCGACGCGGTCAACGTCACCGACGGCTCGGGCGCGCGCGCCCATATGGGCGCCACCGCGGCGGCCGCCATCCTGTTGCGCAACGGCATCGAGCCGATCGTCCAGCTCGCCTGCCGCGACCGCAACCGGATCGCCCTGCAGGGCGAGCTGATGGGCGCCGCCGCGCTCGGGATCCGCAACCTGCTGCTCTTGCGCGGCGACGACCCGACGGCCGGCGACCAGAAAGACGCCAAGCCGGTCTTCGACCTCGACTCGCGCGCCCTTTTGGAGATGGCGCGCGCGATCCGCGATGACGGATCGCTGCCGCACGGGCAGAAGGTCGCGGGCGCGCCGCGCTTCTTCCTCGGCGCCGCCGACTCGCCCATCGATCCGCCGCCGGGCTGGATGCCGGCGAGCCTCGCCGGCAAGGTCGAATCCGGCGCGCAATTCGCCCAGACCCAGTTCTGCATGGATATCGGGGTGGTGCGCCGCTATGTGGCGCGCCTGGCGGAGGCGGGCCTTGCCGACAAGCTGTTCCTGCTGATCGGCGTCACGCCGCTGCGCTCGGCCAAATCCGCGCTGTGGATGAAGCAGAAGCTGTTCGGCACCATCATCCCGGACGCCCTCCTCGACCGGCTGGAAAATGCCGAGGATCCGGCCGCCGAGGGCCGCCAGGCCTGTCTCGAGCTGATCGCCGAGCTCGCAACGACGCCGGGCGTCGCCGGCGTCCACATCATGGCGCCGGGCAACGAGATGGCGGTGCCGGCCACCCTGGGGGCGGCGCGTCTGCGGTTGCCGCAAGAGCGGCAATCCGGGCTCGGCCAGCGCTTCCGGGCGCATATCGATGAAGAGCGCGGCCGGGGCTGAAGCGAAGGGGATTTCGTCATGGCCGGGCTTGTCCCGGCCATCCACGTCTTTCTCGCGGCTAAGGTCTTAAGACGTGGATGCCTGCGACATAGGCGAGCGAAGCGACGCCGTTCTTCGAACGGCTATGCGCGGGCATGACGGAGTGCGTGGATCATGCACGAGCCGCCATTGGGGGTGCCAATGGCGGCTCACGCTCGAACCCGAAATGCGCTGCCGATCAACGCGATCGACGCAACGCCTATTCTTCGGCTTCAGCCTTGGCGTCGTCCTCGTCCTCGGGCGTGCGATCGGCCGCCAGGATCTGCTCGGCGATCAGGCCGGCATTCTGGCGGATCGACGCCTCGATCTTGGCGGCCATGTCGGGGTTGGCCTTGAGAAACGCCTTGGCGTTCTCGCGA
>DATBBS010000241.1:0-5012 GCA_036270895.1 Xanthobacteraceae bacterium | reverse complement strand
CTATCGCGATCGTCTTGACCACGCGCTCGGGTTCCGGGCGCGCGAGATCGATCGACAAGAGTCCGTTCTTCAAGTCCGCCGCCAAGACCTCCATTCCGTCCGCGAGCACGAAGGTGCGCTGGAACTGGCGCGCCGCGATGCCCCGGTGGAGGTATTGCCGGGCCTTGTCGTCCTGTTGCCGCCCGCGGATGAGGAGCTGGTTCTCCTCGACCGTCACATCGAGCTGGTCACGGGTGAACCCCGCGACCGCCAGGGTAATGCGCAGGCGCTCTGGCCGGCCATTCTCCCGGGCGATCCGCTCGATATTGTAGGGCGGATAGCCGTCTGCTCCCTTGGCGACGCGGTCGAGCGCACGCTCGATCTCGTCGAAGCCGAGCAGGAAGGGACTTGAAAGCGAAGGAACGCGCGACATGGTCTCAAAGTCCTGTGATAGCGACTTTGTGAGGCCCTTTCGGCGCCTCGACCGGCCAAGGCGCCGCGAGCGGCCTGACCTTGCCCGGTCAGGGTATAATATGGGGTGGGTGGTTAAGGGTTCAAGAATGCCGGGGAACGCGCGGGCGCCGCACTCGCGCCTCCGAAGCCATTGATTTACCGTCTGTTTCTTGGCCTGTCGGTGCCGGCAGGCCGCCCGGCGGTAAGCGGATGTTCGCGCCGGTCCTTAAGGAAGCAGCCCCCATGACGGTTCCGCCCCCCGAATCAGCACCCCGTCTCACGGTCCGCGCGCTGCGCGCGGTCGGTGTCGAGGTGCCGATGACCTATGCGCTCGGCACCAGCCGGGCCACCATCACCAAGGCGCCCTTGCTGCTGATCGATCTCGACACCGAGGAGGGCGTCACCGGGCGCGCCTATCTGTTCTGCTACCTGCCGGCCGCCGCGGCCGCGGTCGCCCGCCTGCTCGAGGCGGTGCTGGACGCCACCAAGGGCGAACGGGTGGCGCCGCTCGATCTGTGGGCCGCGCTGTCGCGGCGTTTCGCGCTCATCGGCGTGCAGGGCATCGTCCGCATGGCGATGGCCGGCTTCGACGTCGCCTGCTGGGACGCCCTGGCGATCGCGGCCCGATTGCCGCTGGCGCGCCTGCTGGGGGCGCAGCCCGGGCGCATCCCGGCCTACAACAGCTGCGGGCTCGGCCTGATGGCGCCGGAAAAAGTCGCCGACGAAGCCGAGAAGCTGGTGGCGGGCGGTTTTTCGGCGGTGAAGCTGCGGCTCGGCTATGCGAGCTTGCAGGAGGATCTCGCGGCGCTGCGCGCGGTGCGCCGGCGCCTGTCCGACCGCGTCCACATTATGGTGGACTACAACCAGGCCCTCACGGTGGCGGAGGCGCTGCAACGCGGCCGCGCGCTCGACCAGGAGGGCGTCTATTGGCTCGAGGAGCCGATCCGCCACGACGACTATGCGGGCGCGGCGCGGCTCGCCCGCGAGCTCGCGACGCCGATCCAGATCGGCGAGAATTTCTCGGAAAGCCACAGCATGGCGGCGGCGCTCGCGGCCGGCGCGTCCGATTACGTCATGCCCGATCTCGAGCGCATCGGCGGCGTCACCGGCTGGCAGCGCGCGGCCGCGCTCGCCGCCGCGCATCGCGTCGAGATGTCGTCGCATCTCTTTCCCGAGGTGAGCGCGCATCTGCTCGTCGCGACGCCGACCCGCCACTGGCTCGAATGGGTCGACTGGGCGAATGCGGTGGTCGAGGAGCCGTTGCGCATCGATGCCGGATTTGCGGTCGTTCCGGAACGGCCCGGCAACGGGCTTACCTGGAACGCCGCCGCCGTGGCGAAATACCGGATGTGATTCATCGTCATTGCGAGCGGAAGCGAAGCAATCTCCGCCCCAAACATATGCGCAAGTGAAGGGAGATTGCTTCGCTTGCGCTCGCAATGACGCCGCGCAGCGGCGTCACCTGTTGGTCCGCTCGAATTCCCGCAGCACCACGTTGCCGCGGCTGACCGCGCTCTTGAGCGCGGCGGCGGCCGTCTTCCGGCCGTCCAGGGCCTGCTCCATCTCTTCCTCGATAATGTCGCGGATCGTCACATAGGAGCCGAGCCGCAACCCCTTGGTGTTGTCGGACGGCGGGTTCAGCGTGATCTGCTTGATCGAGATGTCGGCGCCGGGATTCTTGTCATAGAAGCCCTGGGCGCGCGTCGCCTCGTAGGCGGCGCCGGTGATCGGCAGATAGCCGGTCGCCTGATGCCAGGTCGCCTGCACGTCCGCGCGCGACAGATAGGCGAAGAACTTCGCCACGCCCTTGTATTCCGCATCGCTGCGGTCGCGCAGCACCCACAGGCTGCCGCCGCCGATGATCGAGTTGCGCGGCGCGCCCGGCACGTCCGGCCAATAGGGCAGCATGCCGAAGCCGACCTCGAAATTGGCCTGCGTCAGGAAATCCGCGCGGCTCGCCGAGGAGCCGAGAAACATGCCGCATTCGCGCGCCACGAAGCGGCGCTCGCCGCGGGTCGTGCGTCCCGAGTAGTCGAAGACGCCGCTCTTCTGCCAGATCGCCAGCGCCGCGAGGTGGTTGATCATCGCCGGCTGGTCGATGACGAGCTCGGCGTCGAGGCCGCCCATGCCGTTGGCGTCGGTGGCGACCGGGAGATTGTGAAAGGCGAGAAAATTCTCGACATTGACCCAGGACGGATAATGGGTGGTGAAGCCGCACGCGTAGCCGGCGGCGCGTAGCTTCTCGGCAGCGGCCTCGAGCTCCAGCCAGGTCTTCGGCGGCTGCTCCGCATTGAGCCCGGCGGCACGGAACTGGTCCTTGTTGTAGAACAGGATCGGCGTCGACGCGTTGAGCGGAAACGACAGCATGTTGCCGTCGGTGTCGGCGTAATAGCCGGCGATGACCGGCAGGTAGTCCGCCGGATTGAACGGCGCGTGCTCGTCGCGCATCAGCTCGAACACCGGGATGATCGCGGTTTTCGCCGCCATCATGGTGGCGGTCGCGACCTCGGCCACCTGCACGATCGCCGGATGCTCGCGCAGCCGCATCGCGAACAGCGCCGCCAGCATGGTCTCGGTATAGAGGCCCTTGAAGACCGGCACGACCCGGTAGTCGCCTTGCGACGCATTGAAGTCGTTGGCGAGCTTGTCGAGCTGGTAGCCGAGCTCGCCCGGCATGGCATGCCAGAGCTGGATCTCGGTGACGGCGAGCGCCGCCGTCGGCACGGTCGCGAGCCAGGCGGCCGCCAGGCAAGCTAGTCTGCGCAACATTTTGGCGCCCACCGGGATCTCCCCCAACGTCAGGAGAGCCAGAATGCAGTCAGCAACGCGAGGGAGGCAAGTGGCTCAGCGGCGGCAGCCGCCGCGATAGCCGCCGCCAACGGCCGCCATCACTGCCGTGTCAGATGCTTGACCTCGTTGCGCACGAAGTTGCCGACCCGCTTGCCGCGGTTGCGCAGGAAGCGCAGCAGCCCGGAATCGACAAAGTATGTGAGCAGGATGCTGTCGCGGGTCTCGACCTCGGCGCCGACCGGGTCGGCCGAATGCCACGTGTTGTCGCCGACCGCAAACGCATAGCCGGAGTTGCGCGCGAAACGCATCTGCGTGGCCTTCGGCAGCGAGCCGTCGGGCAGGCGGTCGTGGAAGATCGTGCCGATATGCGTGTTCGCGTCGTCGCGCGGCAGGTAGAACTGCACCGTGATGCCTTTCCACTGCGTGTCGGTGTGCGGCGTGATGCGGTAGCCGGGAATGTCGCGGGTCAGCACCGGAATAGGATACATGCCGGTGTCGGCGAAATTCGCGCCGAAGCGCCGCTCCAGGCCGGGTGCGAGCCGCCGCATGAAGGCCGCCTGCACCGGCGCCGAGCACAGCGCGCGGCCGACACAATCCCACACCGCGCGTTTTGTCCCCGGCAGATGGCGCGTGTATTCCGGAAACAGATCGATCTTCACCCGGGTCGAGCTGCCGTCTTCCCGGATGTTGCCCTTGTTGCGGCCGGGCAGCGGACGATAGTCCGCCGCATTCGGCATCTGGTCGACCATGGCCGCATAGATGTCGTCGGGAAACACGCGATCGAATTCGAGGTGGAAGAACGGCTTGTCGACCGCGCGCGCCGCGTCGATATTGCCGACCACGCCGTCGATCAGCTTGCTGACGTTGGTGTCGTTACTCATCTCGACCCCGTCGATAAGAGAGTTATGCCGGTTATTTGGTAATGCCTTCGGGCACCCAGTCAAGACGGCGACTGCCCCGCGTCATCGAAGCCGCTTGTTGGCAAAGGCCCGGCCGGACGCTGTTTTGAGGTAGCGCTCGAAAGCGATGGCTTTTGCCTCCTCCGAGAACGCGATGTAGGTGACGAGATCCCACGGCTTGAATTTTGCTGTATGCGGTGACTTACCCGCGTTATGGGCCGCCAGTCGCGCCCGCAAGTCGTCGGTCCGTCCAACGTAGATCTGTCCCGGGAAGCTGATGCTTTTGAGAAGATAGACGTAGATCAGCCTTCGCCCCCCTTTTTCGCCCGCGATGACTTGCTCGCTGCGCCCGTCTTCGCCCTGCGGGCTACGACGGGCAGCCTACGCCCCCCTTCGCTTGTGTACCCTTGCATGGGATTCTGTGTGGCGTAGGCTGGCCTGCCAGCCGAAGCCCCCCCGAAGGGGGGGCGTAGGCTGGTGGAGCCAGGCGGGATCGAACCGCCGACCTCTTGAATGCCATTCAAGCGCTCTCCCATCTGAGCTATGGCCCCGCCGTCGAACGCGGCTGCTGGGGACAGCCGCGACGGAAATCTATTGTATCGAGATACTGCGCGCGAGGCGCGACCTCAAGTCTCTTCCTCGTCCTCGATGTCGCCGCCGATGATCTCGGTGACGTCGGTGTCCTCTTCCTCGGTCTCCTCGATGAAGGTCGCGTCGTCCTCGGCGCCCTCCACCTCCTCGATCTCGACATCCTCGACCTCGGTGCCGTCCGCCGGCTTCTTGGCGCCTTCGGCCTCCGCGTCGGCCTCCTCGAGCGAGACGAATTCGGCCTCCTGCGTCTCCGCGAGCTCCGGCTCGGCCGGTTGCGCGGCGGCCGCGCGCGCCGCGGCG
>DATBBS010000240.1:0-2807 GCA_036270895.1 Xanthobacteraceae bacterium | reverse complement strand
GACGCCGTGCCGGAGGCGCGGGTCGACGCGGCGGAATAAGCTGTTTTCGTAGGGTGGGTTGAGCGCAGCGAAACCCACCGCGGTGATTGGTGAATAGGGAATAGCGGCAATCTATTCGCAATTCCCTATTTGCTATTTGCGCAACGGTGGGTTTCGCTGCGCTCAACCCACCCTACAAATCACCCCACCAGCCCGCCCAACGGCTTCACCGCCGCGCTGTCCGGAAACACGGCGCGCGTCAGCGCCTTGTCGGCGACCCGCAGGTGGTCGCGCAACACGCCCTTGAGCACGGCGCGCAGGTCGGTCGTGGGCCTGAGGTCGCGCCGCTCGTGCAGGTCGGCCTCCTTGAGGCCTGGCCAGTCGGCGATCACCCGCCCGCCTTTCAGCGCGCCGCCGGCCAGGAGCGCGATCGTGCCGGTGCCGTGATCGGTGCCCTCGGTGCCATTGAGGCGCGCCGTGCGGCCGAACTCGGTCACGACCGCCACCACGGTCTCGCGCCAGGCCGTCCCCATCCCGGCCTCGATCGCGGCGAGCGCGCCGTCGAGCGCGCCGAGCAGCAAGGCGAGCCGCCCATTGGCGGCGCCTTCGTCCGCATGGGTGTCCCAGCCGTCGAATGCGAGCGCGCCGATGCGCGGGCCGTCGGGACGGGCGAGGAATTTGGCGGCCGCGCCGGCGCTGTCGGCAAAATATTTCCGCATCGGCGCGCCCGGCGGTTGCGGCCCCGGGCGCCCGGGACGGCTAGGCTCGTCCATGCCGCCCGCCTTGGCGATGGCGGCGAGCCCCAGGCGTTCCTCGAGCACGCGCGCCAAGGCCGGATCGGTGTGGCGATAGATATCGAGCAGCCGCGCCACCGTGTCCTCGGTCGCGGGCGGCAGCCGGGGCGGCGTCCAGGACATCACGGGCGCCGGGCCGCGCACCACCAGCGGCGTCACGGGACCGACCGCGAAGGCCTCGCGCCCTTTCGGGCTCACCGCCATGCCGACCCCGCCGGCCGGCTCGAGCGACGCGAGCGCGCGATTGAGCCATCCGGTCTGCGCGGTTCCGGGACGCAGGAGGCCGCTTTCGAGCACGTCCTGGCCGTCGAAATGCGAGCGCTCCCGATAGGGCGACGCCACCGCGTGCACGATGGTGGCGTGTCCTTCCTCGTACATGCGATGCAGGTTGGGCATCGCCGGGTTGAGGGCGAAAAACGAATCGAGCCGCAGCCCCGCGGCAGGCCCCTGCAGCCCCATGGCCTTGTCGCCGCGCAACGCCACCCAGTCCGCGTCGCCTACCGGCGCGACCGCCGCGAGCCCGTCGAGCGCGCCACGCAGGATGATGACCAGAAGACGCGGATCGCGCCCCTCGGCCAGCGCCAGCCTGGGCAGGCATGTCCAGGCGAAGAGCACGCCGGAACCGAGCATGAGCTCGCGGCGCGAGGGCGCGTGAATGCGGGCAGGCGACGGCATGGTCATCTCCGTTGGAATTCCGGCGCCATGAACAAGAGCGCGAGGGCCTGCGGCCGGCTCTCCGCCCGCGCCACCGCCTGACGGATTTCCGGCGAGGCGAGCGGTCCGAGCGCTGCATCCATGGCGGCCTCCGGCTCGACCAGGCCGGCGACCCGGCGCGCGAGCTGGTTGGCGATGTCGAGCCGCTGGGCAAGGCCGTCGAGCCAGGCCGAATCGTCGTCGACGAAACCCTGCGGGGCGGGCGGCCGCCACAGCGGCTCGCCCAGCATGTCCTGCGCCTGGATCACCGGCCGGATGTCGGGCGGCGTGACGCCGGTCGCGCGCAGCGCGCCCACGATCCATTCGCCCGGACGCTTGAATTTTTCCCGCGGCGCCGACCATGCCTCCGGCGCGGTGACGAGCGCGGTCGCGACTTCCTTGAGGTCGCCGCCGGTCTCGGTGAAGCGCCGCGCGAGCCGGTCGACCAGCGGCGGCGGTGGCGCGCCGACAAAATGGCGCACGAGCTTTTGCGCCATATGGCGCGCCGTCGCCGGATGGCGCGCCAGCATGGCGAGCACCGCGCGGCCCTGCTCGAAGCCGGTGTCGGGAAACGTCATGCCGATGATCGGCTGCTCGCCAGGCTGGTGCATGCGCGCGTTGAAGGTGAATTCTCCGCCATGCAGGCGATCCTGACCGGGCGGGATGACGGTCCAGCCGGTGATCACGTTGGCGAAGCGCGTCACGTCGGTCTGGCGGTAGACCGTGCGCACACCGAGCGTGTGCAGCTCCAGGATCTCGCGGGCGAGATTTTCATTGATGCCTTTTCGCCGGTTGACGCCGGCGATGGAGTCGGGGCCGATCGATTTCTGGTTGTCGAGATAGATCAGCATCGCGGGATGGCTTTCGGCCGCGAGCAGCATGTCGGCGAAGCGGCCGAGCACGTGCGGGCGGATCGCCTCGCGCTCATAGGCGCCGGCGAGCGCCCGGATCGGCCCCTTGTCGACCGACACGCAGAAATGATTCGACCAGAACCAGGCCAGCCGCTCGGCGAAGCCGATCTCGGCGCCGAGCGCCGCATCGATCCGCGCTTTCGCCTCCTCCAGGAAGATCTGCTGCGGAACGCCCGGATTGGGCTTCGCCGCATTCGCCGGCGGAGTCGCATTCTGCGCAGGCGCTGCATTCTGGGCTTGCGGCGCCGTGGCGGGGGTGCGGTCGGCCGGACTGCTGCCGGCCGCGTTGTCGGGTGCGTTTTTCGCCGCCTCGCGTTCCGCCCGGTCGGCGAGCCGCGCCGCCTTGCGCTCCTGGCGGAAATCGAAGGCGGCGCGCGCGGCCTCGCCGGTCGACAGCAGATCCTGATCGGTGATGCGGCCGGCGCCCGGG
>DATBBS010000239.1:0-6056 GCA_036270895.1 Xanthobacteraceae bacterium | reverse complement strand
CAGGGTCTCGATGAAGCCGGAGAGCGACGCGAGCGGCGTGCGCAGCTCGTGGCTCGCATTGGCGACGAAATCGGCGCGCATTTCCTCCACGCGCTTGAGCGGGGTGAGATCGTGCAGCGTCACCAGCACCAGCTCGCGCCGGCCCGCGATCGCTTCCGCGAGCGCGACCGGCACGATGAAGGCCTCCGACCAGCGGTCGGCGGGCACCTTCTCGAAGAATTCGACGCGGTGGGTTTCCCCGGTCTCCGCCGCGCGGCGCACCGCTTCCACGATGTCGGGGATGCGCAACGCGAAGGACAGCGGGGCGCCGCGTGTCAGCGCCGGCGCGATGGCGCGTGCCGACGCGTTCGATGCGACCACGATCCCGCGGCGGTCGAGCGCGATGACCGCGTCGGGAAGGCCGGACACGACGGCTTCCACCAGCCAGTCGGCGGCGAGCGGCTTGCCTTCATGCGACGGCGCGGCGGCGATGTGGTCCTCGACGGTGGTGAAGTCGATCAGGGAGGCGGCCGCCACGATCACGAATCCGATCGACGCCTGCACCACCGACAAGACCTCCATGACGTCGAGCGCCAGAAAGACCAGCGCGGTCGCCGCCAGGACGTAGCGCGCGCGCTTGAGCCGGTCGGGCCAGGAAACCGGCCCGTCATATGTTCGCCGCTGGTCTTCAAGCGTCATGGATGCGGTCCGCCGGCGCCTCGTTCGCCTACTTAGAGCATGATCCCGAAAAGTGGGCACCGGTTTTCGGAAAGATCATGCTCCAACAAAAAGCGCGACCGGGATGACGATTCGCGAAGGTCGTTCCCGCTCTGGCGCGCGTGCCGTGTCGGCGCCGATGTTTCGCGGCCGGTCTCCGGCTACAGGGTATCGACCGTGTCGCGCGTCCTGCAGCTGACGGTCTGCTCGGCGGCCGGCGGCGCCGCCACCGCGGGGGACGTCAAGGCGCGTCGCGCCCGCAGGCTCAGCCATATTTCGCGCCCGCCCAGGATCGCGAGCGAGAGCGCGAATGGCACGAGGTAATAGAGCACGCGGAACAGCAGAAGTCCCGCCAGCAGATCCTCCTTGTCGTATTGCCACAAGGCGATCAGCATCGCGGCGTCGAACACGCCGAGCCCGCCCGGCGAGTGGCTGGCGAAGCCGAGCAAGGTGGCGGCGACGAAGATCACCGCCAGGAAGATGAAGCCGATATAGGGCTCGTCCGGCACCAGCATGTACATGGCGGCCGCGCAGCAGGCGAGATCGATGATGCCGATGACGATCTGCAGCAGCGTGAGTGGCCCATTGGGCAGCGTGACTTCCCAGTTCTGCCATCCGATCACCCGCGGGGTGCGCCACACCCAGGCCACATAGGCGACCAGCACGCCGAGCACCATGAACGCGGTTGCGCGGTTGAGCCATGGCGGCAGCTGGTCGAGCGCGGACCCGGCTGCGGGCGCAAAGGCGATACCGAGGCCGAGCACGGCCGCATTGCCGAGCCAGAATGTCAGCCCCGCGATGAAGCATAGCTTGGCGACCTCGATCGCGGAGAGGCCGTGAGCCGAGTAGATGCGGTAGCGCACCGCCCCCCCGGTGAAGACGCTGGCCCCCACATTGTGGCCGATCGCATAGCTGGTGAAGCCGGCGAGCGCCGCCACCCCATAGGGCACGTCCTTGCGGCCGATGGTGCGCAACGCGAACAGATCATAGAAGGTCAGGGTGAAATAGGCGGCGGCCACGAAACCGGCCGCGATGGCGACGTCACGCGGCTCGGTCGCCGTGATCGCCGCCAGGACCTCGTGGAAATCGATGCCGCGCAGATTGTGGTAGAGCACGAAGGCGGCCGCCGTGATGATGGCGACGCTGAGGCAGGCGCCGAGCCAACCCCAGCCGAACCGCTCATCGAAACGCCGCACCGCCGCGGCTACACGGGCATACATCGCTTGCTCCGGGGCATCATGCTCGGGACCGCAAAATGCACATTGCACAGGCGGGCGCCGTCGGCACGCCACCCGCCTCTCGTGAAGTAACAGAACTTCCGACCGAACGCGAGACACGCGCCTTGAAAGCGTCGCGACCTGCAGGCGCGGCAGATCGTCCGGCCGTGAGCGCGGCGATCAGCCGGCGTGCGTGCCGCGCCAGCCGGGCCCCGAGGATGGCGGGCCGGCCGGCGTCTGCTAGATTGTGTCCAACAGCGGCGGACGCTCGGGGGCGCCACGCCAGGGAGGACCGCATGACCGACCACGACCATTCGCCGGCGCGGCGCGACGCCATCAAGACCGCCGCTCTCGGCTTGGGGGCGAGTATCGTCGCCAATCTCCTCCCGGCGGCCGCCCGCGCGCAAAGCGCCGCCGCCGCCCCGGCGGAACTCTGGAGCAGCGAATACTGGGCCAGGAAGGGCGCGGTCGAGCTCAACCTGTGGCGCAAGCGGCTGGGCGCCCCGCAGCCCGGCGAGGCGCCGCGGCCGGTGCTGTTCCTGGTGCACGGCTCGTCCAACTCGGCCCGGACCAGCTACGATCTCGTGGTGCCGGGCAAGGGCGAGTATTCGCTGATGAATGTGTTTGCCCGCTACGGTTTCGACGTGTGGACCATGGATCACGAGGGCTACGGCAAGTCCTCGCGCACGGCCGGCAACTCCGACATCGCCAGCGGCGTCGAGGATCTGCGGGCCGGAACCGAGGTGGTGGCGCGCGAGACCGGACGCCAGAAGATGCACTTCTTCGGCACCTCGTCGGGCGCGATCCGCGCGGGCGCCTTCGCGGTGGCGCGGCCGGACCGGGTCGACCGCCTCGTGCTGTCGGCCTTCACCTACAAGGGCTCGGGCTCGCCCACCCTCGGCGAGCGCGCCAAGAAGCTCGACGAATACCGCACCCACAATACGCGGCTGCGCGACCGCGCCATGATCCGCTCGATTTTCACGCGCGACGAGCTTGCCGGAAGCTACGATCCGGCGGTGGCCGAGGCCCTGGCCGACCAGGAGCTCGCCTACGGCGATCAGGTGCCGACCGGCACCTATCTCGACATGGTCGCGAACCTGCCGCTGGTCGATCCCAGGAAGGTGACCTGCCCGGTCATGCTGGTGCGCGGCGATCACGACGGCATCGCGACGACCGACGATCTGCTCGACTTCTACCGCCAGCTTCCCAGCGGCGACCGCCAGTTCATCGTTCTGCCCAACACCGCCCATAGCCCGATCTTCAGCAATACCCGCCAGATGCTCTGGCATGTCACGCGCGGCTTCCTCACGCTGCCCGATTCCGCTGCGACGTAAGTGTCGCCGCCCGCAGGAGCGCCCCAGCTCGCCTACCTGATGTCGATCTCCGCCGAGGTCGGCGAGCTGGTGAGCATGGGGGCGGCCCCGCTGGGCGAGCGGCGGGTGGTCACGATCACGGGCGGAACTTTCGAGGGGCCGCTGCTGCGCGGCGAGATTCTCGGCGGCGCCGACTGGCAGATCGCGCGGCATGACGGCGTCATCGAGCTCGATGCGCGCTATGCGCTCAGGGAGGCGCGCGGCGGCCTCGTCCAGGTGGTGAGCCAGGGGTTTCGCCACGGTCCGCCGCAGGTGCTGGCGCGCCTCGCGGGCGGCGAGGACGTCGACCCGGGGAGTTATTTCTTCCGCACCTTCATGCGCTTCGAGACCGGCGCGGCCGAGCTCGCCTTCCTCAACCGGACCATGGCGGTCGCCACCGCGCACCGCCGGGCGCGTCGCGTCGAGCTGCAATGCTTCGGCATCTTGTAGGGTGGGTTAGCGGCGAAGCCGCGTAACCCACCGGCAGATTTGCCAGTGGTCGACTCGGCTGGCGGGTTTCGCGGAGCCTGTCCTTGGGCTTGCCGAAGGCAAGACCCGAGGGCTCAACCCACCCTACGCGTCACGCCGGCAGGCGCTCCATCTCCTCGCCGACCGTGATCGGATGCGCCATCGTGTCGTGCAGGGCCTTGGCGTCCAGCTCGCCCTCCCACCGGCTGATCACGATGGTGGCGACGCCGTTGCCGATCAGGTTGGTGAGCGCGCGGCATTCGCTCATGAACTTGTCGATGCCGAGGATGATCGCGATCGACTGGACCGGAATGTCCGGAATGATGGACAGCGTCGCCGCCAGCGTGACGAAGCCGGCGCCGGTGACGCCCGAGGCGCCCTTCGAGGTGATCATGGCGACCGCCAGGACGCCGAGCAGCTGGGTGAAGGTGAGATGGGTATTGGTCGCCTGCGCCAGGAAGAGCGTGGCGAGCGTCATATAGATGTTGGTGCCGTCGAGGTTGAAGCTGTAGCCGGTCGGCACCACCAGGCCGACCACCGATTTCGACGCGCCGAGATGCTCCATCTTCTGCATCAGGTGCGGCAGCACGGTTTCGGACGAGCTGGTGCCGAGCACGATCAGGAGCTCGTCCTTGATGTAGCCGATGAAGCGCAGGATCGAGAACCCGGCAAGGCGCGCGATCGTGCCGAGCACGACGAGCACGAAAAGCATGCTGGTGAGATAGAAGGTCGCGACCAGGGCCAGCAGGTTCCACAGCGAGTCGAGACCGTAGGCCCCGATCGTGAACGCCATGGCGCCGAACGCGCCGATGGGCGCGGCCTGCACCACGATCTTGATGATGCTGAAGAAGACGCGCGACGCCGTGTCGATCGCCGCGGTCACCTTCTGGCCGCGTTCGCCCAGGAGCGCGATCGCGAAGCCGGACAGGATCGAGATCAGCAGCACCTGCAGGAGGTCGCCGCGCGCCAGCGCGCCGAAGTAGGAATCGGGAATGATGCCGAGCAGGTGGGCGACGATGCTCTCCTCTTTCGCCTTTGTGACGTAGGTCGCCACCGCCTTGGGGTCGAGCGTGGCGGGATCGACGTTGAAGCCGCTGCCGGGCTGCACGACCTCGCCCACGATGAGGCCGATCACGAGCGCGAGCGTCGACACCGCCTCGAAATAGAACAGCGTCTTGACGCCGACCCGCCCGACCTTCTTCAGATCGCTCATCGACGCGATGCCGTGCACCACGGTGCAGAAGATCACCGGCGCGATCATCATCTTGATCAGCGCGATGAAGCCGTCGCCCAGCGGTTTGAGCGCCTTGCCGAGATCCGGATAGAGATGCCCGATGAGGATTCCCAGCGCGATCGCGATCAGCACCTGGATGTAGAGGACGCGGTACCAGGGGCGACGGGCGGGGCGTGCCGAAACCGGAGGGCGGGCGAGACCTTCCATTGACGTCTCCCTTGCGGCCCGGCTGACGGGCATTCTTTGGTTCAAGACAGCATGGCCGTCGTTGCGGCCGCTTTGACGCCAGCCGACTTCACCACACTCCGCCGTCTGGGTCCATTGCGGCTTTCGGGCGGGGCCGCCGTCTCATCCCTGCGCCGCGAAAAACGCGCGCAGCTCGCGGTAGGTCTCGTCGGGGGCCTCCTCCGACAGGTAATGACCGCAGGGCAGCGCCTTGGCGCCGCGGATGTCGGCCGCATAGCGCGACCAGATCTCGGCCGGCTTGTGGTTGCGCCCGACTCCGCCGGTCGCGCCCCACAGCAGCAGCACCGGGCAGCCGATCTTGCGGCCGGCGGCGAAATCCGCCGCATCCATGTCGAGATCGACCCCAAAGGTCGCGCGGTAGTCCTCGCACATGGCGTGGATGGTCGCCGGATTGCGGAAGCAGCGCATGTATTCGGCGAGCGCCTCCTTGCCGAAGAAGGCGAGGCCCTGCTTCGTCTTGGCGAGCTTCTTCTGGATGTAGAAGTCGGGATCCGCGCCCATCATCCGCTCCGGAAGGTCATGGGGCTGGATCATGAAGAACCAGTGCCAGGAGAATTTTCCCCAGTCGCGCGTGACGTTGTTGAGGAGATGATGCTGCGGGATGATGTCGAGGATGGCGGCGCGTTCGACCTTGTCGGGATGATCGAGGCACATGCGGTGGAGCACGCGCGCGCCGCGGTCGTGGCCGGCCGCCATGAAGCGCTCGAAGCCCAGCGCCGCCATCACCTCGACCTGGTCTTGCGCCATGGCGCGGAACGAATAGCCCGCGTGGTCGTCGCCGCCGGGCGGCTTCTCCGAATCGCCGTAGCCGCGCAGGTCGGTCGCCACGACGGTGAAGTCCTG
>DATBBS010000238.1:0-15572 GCA_036270895.1 Xanthobacteraceae bacterium | reverse complement strand
ACGTAGGCGCCGCGCTTGGAGAGCCGCACCGGCTTGAGGTCATACATGCCCGACGACAGGAGCGCGCCTTTCACCAGGTCGGCCGGCAGCCCGAAATCCTTCTGCCAGTCGGTGATCAGCACGACGCCGCCGAGATGCGAGCCCGAGGAGCGGCCCGCGATGTAGATGCGGTCGGGATCGCCGCCGAAGCTCGCCGCGTTCTTGTAGACCCAGGCGACGCCGCGGCGCACCTGCTCGACCATGGGAAACAGGCTGCCGCCGAGCTCCATCACGTTGGCGAAATCGAGCACCACGTAATGCGCGCCCGCATTGACAAAGAGCTCGGCCGCCTCGGCGTTGTCCTTGGCGCTGCCCGCCCGCCAGGCGCCGCCATGGATGAACACCATCACGGGCGCGTTGGGGGCCTTGGTGGCGTAGATGTCGAGCATCTCGATCGGGGTCGGCCCATAGGCGACCCGCTTGAAGCCGAGGCGGGCGCGCACCGCCGCGCTGTTGACGGTGCGGCGCAACGCAACCTGTTCGGAGTTCGGCGCATAGACCGCCTGGTCATAGGCGTCGTCGAGCTCCTTCTGGTCCATGTCGAGCCACACGCGCGGGCCCTTGGGGCGCGCGCCGTCCGGCTCGCGCGCCTTCGCGGCGGAGCTGCCGGCCGCCATCATGGCGACACCCGCCACCACCGTGCGACGGCTGAGATCGTTCGCTTCCCGCATGCTTCCCTCCCATCGGATTGTCGCGCCCGGATGCCCGACGCGCCCACAACCAGGATTCGGAAATCGGTTCCGCTCACTTGCACACTCCGTTGATCTTGCTTTCCATTTCCTGGATGGCCTTGTCGTATTCCTCGAGGATCGCGGTGCGCTTCTTGCCGTCGTCATAGCATTCGGCCGCGACCTCGCGCGCCGCCTTGGTGACGCCGAGGATCTGGCCGGTCGCGGCGCAGACCGGGCCGACGCCGCGCGGATTGGCGTTGTAGTTGATCACCCGCTCGATCAGCTTCTTGAGCTCGTCCTGCTCGTCGTCGCAGTCGTCGGCGCGCGCGGCCTGGCCGGCCGAGATGAAGCCCAGCACGGCGATCAGCGCGATGCCGTGGACGATGGCCTTGAGGCTCATGTCGATCTCCCCCTGTTCGTCCCAACTCTAGCGGCGTGCGGACCGGATGGCCAGTTGCCCCGCGGCGCCCGCGCCCGTGCTATGAGGGGCGCGGCGAGCCGCCCGGTTGGCGCAGGAGCTTCCGATTCAATCGCTGTGGACCGTCGAGATCGTCTATTGCTGCGTCGTCATGGTGCTCGCCTATGCGGCCCGCGGCAGCACCGGCTTCGGAGCGGCGGCCGCGATGCCGCTGCTCGGGCTGGTGATCCCGCTCAAGGTCCTGATCCCGGCCTGGACGCTGATCGGGCTTGCGGCCGGCGTGACGCTGCTCGGCCGCGACCGCAAGGACATCGCCTGGCGCGAGATGAGCGCGCTGCTGCCCGGCTGCCTGGTCGGCATCGCGATCGGGCTCTATGTGTTCGAATCGCTCGATGCCCGCACGCTGGCCCGCGCCTTCGGGGTCGCGGTCGCGGCTTACGGCTTCTATTCGCTCTGGATGACGTTCCGGCCGCCGCCCAAATGGAGCGCGACGGGCCCGATCGCCGCGGCCGTCGCCGGCGTGCTGGGCGGCGCCGTCGGCACCACCTTCGGCACCATGGCGAGCCTGTTCTTCGCGATCTATTTCGACGCGATCCGCATGACGAAGGAACACTTCCGCGCCTCCATGAGCGCCATCCTGGTGGCGCTCGGGATCGTGCGCGGGCTGGGCTATTGGGCGGTCGACGAGTTCAACCGCGACGTGCTGATGACCTTCGCGCTGGCCTTCCCGATGATGATGATCGGGATCTTCATCGGCGACCGCTTCCATTCCGGCCTGAGCGAGCTCGCGTTCCGCCGCGTGGTCGCGGGCGCGCTGATCGTCAGCGGGCTGGCGCTGACGGTGAAGTGAGCCGCGTCTGCCGATCAATCCACATCACCGCCATGCCCGCGAAAGCGGGCATCCAGTACGCGATGGCGGTGCGGTCGAGCACCTGCGCTTGTCCGGAAATGTCTGTGTGTACTGGATCGCCCGCTGGAGCCTGCACTCGGACGGCGCGACGCGCCGATCCGGGTGCGGGCGATGACGGCGAGTCTCGTCGGCATCACCCCAGATTCAATTCCTTGAAGAAGTCGTTGCCCTTGTCGTCGATCACGATGAAGGCGGGAAAATTCTCCACCTCGATGCGCCAGATCGCCTCCATGCCGAGCTCGGGATATTCCACCGTCTCGACCTTCTTGATGCAGTGCTCGGCGAGGTTGGCGGCCGCTCCGCCGATCGAGGCGAGGTAGAAGCCGCCGTGCTTCTTGCAGGCCTCGCGCACCTGCGGCGAGCGGTTGCCCTTGGCGACCGAGATCATCGAGCCGCCGGCGGCCTGGAAATCGTCGACGAAGGAATCCATCCGCCCCGCCGTGGTCGGCCCGAAGGCGCCCGACGCGTAGCCTTCCGGCGTCTTGGCGGGGCCGGCGTAATAGACGGGATGGTTCTTAAAATAATCCGGCAGGCCCCGCCCGCTCTCCAGCCGCTCGCGCAGCTTGGCATGGGCCATGTCGCGCGCCACGATCATCGGCCCGGTGAGCGAGAGCCGCGTCTTGATCGGATATTTCGCGAGCTGCGCCAGGATCTCCTTCATCGGCTTGCGCAGATCGACCTGCACCACCTCGCCGCCGAGGCTGGCGGCATCGATGTCGGGCAGATATTGCGCCGGATGATGCTCGAGCTCCTCGAGGAAGACGCCGTCGCGCGTGATCTTGCCGAGCGCCTGGCGGTCGGCCGAGCACGACACGCCGAGCCCGATCGGCAGCGACGCGCCGTGGCGCGGCAACCGGATCACCCGCACGTCGTGGCAGAAATATTTCCCGCCGAACTGCGCCCCGACGCCGAGCGACTGGGTCATCTTGTGGATCTCCCGCTCCATCTCGAGGTCGCGGAAGGCGTGGCCGTCCTCCGACCCTTGCGTGGGCAGCTCGTCGTAATAGTGGCAGGAGGCGAGCTTCACGGTCTTCATGCAGAGCTCGGCGCTGGTGCCGCCGATCACGATCGCGAGGTGATAGGGCGGGCAGGCCGCGGTGCCCAGCGTCAGCACCTTCTCCTTGAGGAAGGCGAGCAGGCGCTCGCGGGTGAGGATCGACGGCGTCGCCTGGAACAGGAAGGCCTTGTTGGCCGATCCGCCGCCCTTGGCGATGAACAAGAACTTGTAGGCGTCGTCGCCCTCGGCATAGATCTCGACCTGCGCCGGCATGTTGTTGCGGGTGTTCTTCTCCTCGAACATCGAGAGCGGGGCGAGCTGGGAATAACGCAGGTTGCGCTTGAGATAGGCGTCGCGCGCCCCCTCGGCGAGCGCCGCCTCGTCGTCGCCCTCGGTCCAGATCAGCCGGCCCTTCTTGCCCATGATGATGGCGGTGCCGGTGTCCTGGCACATCGGCAGCACGCCGCCGGCCGCGATGTTGGCGTTCTTGAGGAAGTCATAGGCGACGAACTTGTCGTTGTCCGACGCCTCGGCGTCCGCGAGGATGGACGCCAGCTGCTTCAGGTGGGCGGGCCGCAGCAGATGATTGATGTCCATGAAGGCGGCCTCGGCCAGGAGCCGCATCGCCTCCGGCGCCACCACCAGGACCTCGCGGCCAAGAACCTTCTCCACCCGCACGCCCTCGGAGGTGAGCTTGCGGTAGGGCGTGGGGTCCTTGCCCAGGAGAAACAGCGGGGTGTGCCGGTAGGGCGGGACGATCTGGGCGGGGGCGTTCATGGGCCACGTCCTGTTGGGATGCGGGGTTGCGCCGTTCTAGGCAGTTTGCGGCGCCTTTGAAAGCCGCAAGATGGAACAAGCGCGGATGCGGTGGCATCCTTATATCGGGCGCGTAGCGCCCAGAGCCACCAGGAGGCAACCATGAGCAAGATTGGGATCGTCGGCGTCGGGGCGGTCGGCTGCGCCTGCGCGATGGCGGCCCTCAACCGCGCCAGCGCGCGCGAGATCGTTCTCGTCGACCGCACCCGCAAGCGCGCCGAGGCGGTCGCAACCGACATGCGGTATGGCACCCCGCTCGGCTCCAAGGTCACGATCGCCGACGGCGACTATGCGGACCTCGCCGGCGCCGCCCTGGTGATGATCACCGCCGGCATCAACGAGAAGAGCGGCGGCGCGACCGACCGCAACGACCCGCAGGGCCGCTTGCGGCTGCTCGACAAGAACGCGGAGATCTACCGGGAGATCGTGCCGCGGATCGTGCGCGCCGCTCCCGACGCGGTGATCCTGGTCGTTACCGACCCGCCCGATCCGCTCGCCGACGTGGCGCGCGCCTGCGCGGCCCATGACCGCGTGCTCAGCACCGGGACTTTCCTCGACAGCCTGCGCTTCCGCGTGCACCTCGCGCGGCATTTCAACGTCGATGCCGCCTCCGTCGAGGCCCAGGTGATCGGCGACCACGGCACCTCGCAGGTCTTTCTGTGGTCGGGCGCCCGCATCGCCGGGGTGCCGGTGCGCAAGCTGATCGAGGCGCGCGGAGAGAAACCCGCCGACGTCCGCAGCGGGCTCGAGAAGGACGTCCGCTACGCCAACATCACCATCATCGAGGGCAACAATGCGAGCCAGTTCGGCATCGGCATCGTGTCGGCGCGCATCGCCGAGATGGTGGTGGGCGACGAGCGCGCCGTGATCCCGATCGGCAGCTTCAACAAGAAATTCGGCGTGACGCTTTCGCTTCCGAGCGTGGTCGGACGCACGGGCGTCACCGAGATCCTCGAGCCCGAGATGTCGGCGGAGGAGCGCCAGGGCCTGGACAAGAGCGCCGAGACTTTGCGCGGCGCGCTGCAGCGGGTGCAGCAGAAGGCGGCGTGAGGCGTCCGATGACTCGCGGCCCATGGTTCGAGACGCGTCGCTGCGCGACGCTCCTCACCATGAGGTCTGCAATTCCCACGCGCACCACCTCGTCCTGAGGAGCGGCCGAAGGCCGCGTCTCGAAGGACGGGCCACGGGGAAGAACGGTGCAAGCTGCCCATGGTTCGAGACGCGTCGCTGCGCGACGCTCCTCACCATGAGGTGGAGTTTTTCGGGAAAGATCATCCGTCCAACTCCTTGTAGTGCCGGAAGATGCCCATCTGGTTGAACGGGATCCTGCGCTCCGACCCCAGATAGGCGGCGACGCGCGGGCGTTTCGCCACGCGGTCGTGCAGCGCGACGACGCGCGGAATTTTCTTCTCCAGCCGCCTGGTCGTTTTCGGGAATGCGTAGCGCAGGCCCGCGACGATCTGGAACAGCGACAGGTCGGCATATGTGAGAGTGCGGCCGAGCAGATGCGGGCCGCCGCTCTTCTTGAGGACATTCTCGAAATAGCCGAGGAATTTCGGCGCGCGGCTCTTGCAAAAATTCTCCGACCGCCGCTTCGCTTCCTTCTTCTGGTCCTCGTAATAGAAGGCCGCGCCGATCGGATGATGGGTTTCGTGGATCTCGGCCACGAAGTCCGCGATGGTGAGTTGCAGCTGGTTGACCCACAGCCGCCCGGCTTCGTTCCTGGGCGCCAGCCCCTCGCGCGGGCCGAGGAAGGCGAGGATGTTGGCGGTCTGCCCGATCCAGAGCTTGCCGGCCCGCAGGAAGGGCGGCGCGAAGGGCGGCGTTCCGATCCGGCTCTTGCTCATGAGCGCGATCATCCGGTCCTCGCCGGTTCCTTTGCGCGCGACGTCGACATAGTCCGCGCCCGCCTCCTCCAGCGCGAGCCGGACGTATTCGCCGCGGCCCTGGATCTCGGGCCAGTAGTAGAGCTCGTAACGCATGGGTTGCCTCGCATTTCCGGTGCCCGCCGCACGACGGACCTGCGTCGCATGATGGCAGAAAAGCGCCGCGGCCGCGCGCCTCGCGCGCGCCGCCCGAGACGCCGCGATCCATGCGTCATCGTGGCCCGGGGTATTCGGTTTTGCGCATGCCCGATCGCGTCCGGAGCGTGCTACCAAGCAGCTTCTTGGCCGAAAGCCCTCCCCAGGAGCATCGATCTGAGCGCACCCGGCAGCGTCGAGCAGCGCACGCCGGCCCGGCCGGCGCGGCAGGAGCGCGTTCCGCTCGGCATTCTCTATATGATCGGCGCGACCGCGATGTTCGCCGGATCGAGCGCCGTGTCCAAGCTCCTGGTCGTCACCTATTCGGTCGACGAGGTTCTGTTCAGCCGCTGCGCGGTCGGCCTGATTTGCTGCGCGATATTCATCCTCCCGCGCACCGGCCTCAAGGTCTTTCGCACCGACAAGCTGCGCTCCCACGTGGCACGCAGCATCTCGCAATCCTTCTCGCAGACCTTCATCCTGATCGCCTTCAGCCTGATGCCGCTCGCAAGCGCGGTCGCGATCAACTTTTCGGCGCCGCTGTTCGCGACGCTCATCTCGGCGGTCGTGCTGCGGGAGACGGTCGGCGTCGTGCGCTGGTCGGTGCTCATCGTCGGCTTTCTGGGCGTGCTGCTGGTGGCGGGCCCGGGCGCCGATACGTTCCAGATCGGCTCGCTGTTAGCGCTCGCGAATGCGGTGCTCTACGGCAGCGTCACCGTGGGGGTGCGCCACATGACGTCGACCGAATCGACCGAGACGCTGACCATCTACCAGTTGCTGCTGCTGACCTTGTTCTTCGCAATCCCGCTGCCCTTCGGCTTCCTGATGCCGACTTGGACCGACGGCGCCGTGATGGTACTCAACGGGGCCGCCAACGTGCTCGGGCAATACTGGTGGACGCGGTCGCTGCATCTGGCGCCGACCTCGGCGGTAGTGCCGTTCAACTATTTTTCGCTGGTCTGGGTGCTCATCATAGGCTTTCTGGTCTGGGGCGACGTGCCGACCATCCATCTGCTGGTCGGCTCGGGCGTGGTGGTGGGCTCGGGCCTCTTCCTGTTGTGGCGCGAGACGCGGCGCTGACGTGGCGCTTGTGGCGCCCTCGGGGCTTTGGGCGCTTTCGGGCGGATGCCGGCGCCGCTACCATCGTGGGTGAAAGAAACCAGGGACAGCAACAGAGGACATGCGATGAGCTTGCAGATACGCCGCGTCGTGACGGTACATGATTCCACCGGCCGCGCCCGGGTGAAGATCGACGAGATGGCGCAAAACGTCATCTCCAACCGGCCGGGAGCCTCGTCCTGCGTCGTGTGGTCGACCGACAGCTGGCCGATCGACAACAGCGGCGACGAGGACCCGTCGGCGCGCAAGATCGGCACGACCATCGACAACGGCACGGTATTCCGCGTGTTGCGCCTGGAGCCCGGCGTGTCGGGCCGCAACCATCGCACCGATTCGATCGACTACGCGGTCGTGATGTCGGGCGAGATCGAGATGGATCTCGACGGCGAGGTGGTCAAGCTCAAGGCCGGCGACGTCCTGGTCCAGCGCGGCACCATCCATAACTGGATCAACCGCGGCAGCGAGGCCTGCGTCATCGCCTTCGTGCTGGTGAGCGCCAAGCCGGTCACCGTCGGCGGCAAGACGCTGGCGGCGCACGGGTAGGCGCGGCCGCCGGCACGGCTTCACCTCTCCCCGCACGCATCCGAACTCGGGCTTGCCCGAGTTCGGCACTATCAAATGGCCGAAGTCGGATAAATCCGACTTCGGCTGAGAGGTCGACATCCGCGCGCCAGCGCGGATGTCGGGTGAGGGGGCGTCTCCGCGAATCTGAGCTTTATTGAAACGCCCCCTCACCCCGACCCTCTCCCCGTAAACGGGGAGAGGGAGCTCACCGAGCTCGCGGCGACGCTTCGCGCCAAAAAATCAACAAACATTCAATTCGGCTGGATGCCCGCGGCACGCACGGCTTCACCCGCCGCCTCGACCTCGCGGCGGAAGAATTCGGCGGTCTGCGCGGCCGAGCGGCCGTCCGGGACATAACCCGCCGTGCGCGTCACATTGGCGACGGCGGGGACCTGCAGGGCGCGCTGGATCGCGGCGTTGAGCCGGTCGACGATCGCGGGCGGAGTTTTGGCGGGCGCATAGAACATGCCCCACGAGCCCGGCACCGAGAAGCCCGGCAGCGCCTCGCGGACCAGCGGCACGTCGGGCAATTCGGGAAACGGCTTGGCGCCGGTAAAGCCGATCGCGCGCAACTGGCCGCCCTTGACCAGAGCGAGAACCGAGGGGGGCGTGACGAACATCACCTGGATGCTGCCGCCGAGCAGCGCGGTGCTCACCTCGGATGCGCCCTTGTAGGGGATGTGCTCGAGCGTGATCCCGGCCTTGATGCGAAACAGCTCGGTCACCAGGTGCAGGATATTGCCGACGCCGGGCGTTCCATAGAGCAGGCGGTTGTGTTTCGCATAGTCGATGAATTCGCCCACCGTGCGCACGGGCGTCGCCGGATTGACCAGCATGAGATAGCCGTCGAGAATCCCGACCGTCGCCACGGGTGCGAGATCGCGCGTCAGATCATAAGCGAGGTGCTTGTAGACGTAAGGCGTGGGCGCGATCGAGGAGCTCGAGAACAGCAGCGTATGGCCGTCGGGCTCGGCCGACACCACCACCTGGGTGCCGATCGTGCCGTTGGCGCCGGCGCGGTTCTCGACGAAAAACTGCTGCCCGAGCTGCGCCGCCAGATCGGACGCGACGACGCGCGCCAGCACATCCGGTCCGCTGCCCGCCGCATAGCCCACGATGATACGGACCGGATGGTCGGGGTAGCGTTGCGCCTGCGCCGCCAGCGGAGCGGCGAGCGCCAGCGGGGCGGCGAGCGCCAGCGTCGCCAAGGCGGTTGCCAGATGACGGCGCATGGGCCTCTCCGTCCGCCCCGCGGATTGCGCGCACCGCGCGCCATTCGGGCAGGAACCGAAAACCGCGGCGCGGTTTCCGGTGTCCTGCTTCAGCTCACCGGACCGCGAAGCAGTAGAACAGCCCTGCCCCGCCGGTGCTCTTGAGGTCGTCCTGGGTGCAGCCGCCGCCCGGTCCACGCGAGGGATGCGACGAGTTCCACGACTTCGACGCGTCGTCGTCGCGCAGGCCCTGGCGATCGATGTGGCCGAGCATGACGGCGCCGGCGGTGCCGCTCGTATAGTTCTTGCAGGTCATGTCGGGCTCGGCCGGGAAGGCGCGGCCGTCGGGCTGCGAGCCGGTGATGGCGTCATGCATGTTGGGCGTATCGCCACGACCGTTGACGACGGCCCCCTTCTCGTTCAGCGACGTCTGCTTGGTCAGGTTGTTGGCGCCGTGCAGCTCGTCGACACTTTTGGCGACGACCTCGCCCTTGGCGTTCTGCCACGGGCCGCTGCCGATACGGTCGCGCGCGTTGACGGCGGGCGCGCCGCCGGCGGCGCTGGTGCTCAGATAGGCGTGCCAGGTGTGGCTGCCGGCGCCCGCCGCGGCGGCGAGCGTCTGGCAATGCGCGTCTGCGCCCGCGATGCCGCCGAGATCGGCGCCTTTGCCGGGGCCGGCGCTGGTGACGAAGAAGGTCATGTTGGCTTGCTGCGCCTGCGCGCCGGCGCCGAGACACAGCAGTGCGGCCGAGGCCGCCACGTAAAGTCGCGTCTTGGTCATATCGATCCTCCCAGGTGGGTTGCGCTGCGCATTGTTGGCCGAGTGGGCAGCTCGATTATAAACCCGGCGCCCGCCCCTGTATTCCGAATCTCCATCCAATACGCGAGCGAAGTCTCCGCGCGTGAGACGACCTGTCACATGCGCGCGACGAATGGATGGTATGCAACCAAGTCGTCCGGGCGGCGTTGAGGTGGGGTGCGAAGGGCCGGACGGGCGACGAGATGAGTATTCGCGAACCGCTGCTGCCATGGGTGCGGCGCACCGAACGTGGCGCCCGGGCGTCGACATTCGAGCAATGGGCGGCCGGACGCGGCTTTCGTCCGCTCACCGGGCAAAGCCGCCGCCTGCCGATCTGGCCGTTGTTCCTGATCGGCTTCGCGCTGCTCAGCCTCGGCTTGCTGATCGGCCCGCGGGTGCCCGACGCCGACGCCGGAACCAATTGCATCGGCAATGTCGAACTGCCCGGACCTTTCGGCTTCGGCCTCAACTGCGACTCGCCCGAATTCATGTGGCTTGCCCGCGATCCCTCGGGGCTGCTGTTCCACAAAAACTCGCGGCAATCGCGGCCCGGATTGATCCTGCTGGCGGCGCTCATCCAGGCCCCGCTGTCGTTGGTCCTTCCGCCCGAGGGACCGCCGACGCCGGTGTATCAAGGTCTTTATGATCCGATCGCCGTCGCGGCGTCCTTCACCCGCGACCGGCCGGCCTATTTCGCCTATCTGCTGCTCAACTTCGGCATCCTGCTGGCGAGCTTTCAGGCCCTGCGCCTGGCCATCGAAGGCTGGCATCCGGTGCGCAACGGTGCGAGCGCGATCATCCTGGTGGCGACCGGCATGCTGCTCGTCGCCAACGACGTCACCAAGGCTTTCGTCTGGTCGCCGCACACACAGATGTTCAACATCCTGGTCCCGGTGCTCGCCGTCCTGGCGACCCAGCGCGCCTTCGCGGCCGGCCGCATCGACCACGGCTTTGCGCTCGGCATGGGATTGTTGACCGGGATCGGCATGACGATCTACCCGGTATTCGTGGTGATTCCGGCCTGCCTGCTGTTGCCCGCCTTCATCGGGCTCTGGCGGGAAAAAACCTGGGCGCTGCGCCGCCGCGATCTTGCCAACCTGACCCTCCTGCTGCTGCTGAGCGCGACCCCATTGGCGCTCTGGTATGGATTCGTGCTGGCGACCACCGGTCAGTTCTTCAATGCCGAGCTCGATCTGCGCCAGGTCATCTGGATGAAGGACGCGCTCGACCAGGGTGTCGGCGTGCTTGCGACGCAATGGTTCGGCAATCTGGGACTCTCCCTCGCCATGGCGGCGCCGCAAGCGCTCGCGCTCGGCGCCTTCCTCGGCTGGCTCGCCGTCACGGTGGGCGTCGCGCTGGCGCGCCGCCATCTCGACGTCGCGCGCCTGTCGCCGGCGCTGCCGATGATCGCGACCGGGCTCTATGCCAGTTGCGCGGCGCTGGGATTCTACACCTGCGTCGGCTGGGTCACCGAACGCCTCGCCTATGCGATGCTCCCGCCGCTGGTGGTGGCGGCGGGCGCGGTCGGGATCGTGATCGCGCAGCGGCTGCCGCCGGTGCCGCGGTCGGTCTTCGCCGGAGGCTGCCTGCTCATCGCGATCGGGCAAACGACCTACGAGGTCGCCAAGGTCGGGCCCTGGTCCTGACGGGCGCGCCGATCCGGCGTCACTTCTTGCGATAGAGCCCGCGCAGCGTGCCGGAATCCCATTGGATGTCGGCGATGCGCCAGCTTTCGCCGACCTTGAGAAGCTCCACCACCACCTTCCCGGCCTTGCCGGCGTCGGTGAAGCTCACGACGGCTGTCGCCCTGGCGCCGCTTTCCCTCACATCGACCGAGAGATCGGCGATGTCCCAATCCTGCTTGCCCACGAAGGCATCGCCGTCGAGCGACGGCGGCTCCCCGCGCGCGTGAGCGGCCGCGCCATCCTCGAGGATGAGATAGGCGAGGCCCGGGGTGAAATAACGCCTGACCGCGGAGGCGCTGTCGAGCTGGATGCCCTTGGCGTGTTGCGCCGAGTTGCCGACATAGCTGGCGTAGATCTGCTGCACGAAATTCCTGGCCGACGGCTCGGCGCCGCGCGCATGAAGCGATGCGGGCATCGCCAGCACCAGGGCGAGACCGAACACCAGGCGGCGGCGCGACGTCATCATGGCCATCGGAACCGCCCTCCCCGGTCGGTACTCTGCTTGGTCGGCGCCAGCATCCAAACGGTTCACGCGAAGACGAAAAAGTTGCGGTCGGGACGGCGCGTCGGGGCGGGGCTGGCCGCGCCCCAAAGCCCTCGATACCATGCGGTAACGGCCGCGTGTGTCGACGCCGACAAAGAATGGGAGGACGCCATGACCCACGGACTGCGCATAATCTTGCTGGCCGCCCTGGCGGTGGCGGGCGTCATGGGCCGGGCGGCGAGCGCCGAGGATATTCCTCGCTTCCAGGTCGAGCCGTTCTGGCCAAAGCCCCTGCCCGACAACTGGATTCTCGGACAGGTCGCCGGCGTCGCGGTCGACGCCAACGATCACATCTGGATCATCCACCGTCCGCGCACCCTGGTCGACGACGAGAAGGAGGCGATGAAGACGCCGCCGGCGAGCCGCTGTTGCAAGCCCGCGCCGCCGGTCCTGGAGTTCGACCTCGAGGGCAACCTGCTGCGTCACTGGGGCGGGCCGGGCGAGGGTTATGAATGGCCGAAGAGCGAGCACGGCATTTTCATCGACAAGGACGGCAATGTCTGGCTCGCCGGCAACGACAATACCGACCACCAGATCCTCAAATTCACGCCGGAGGGAAAATTCCTCCAGCAGATCGGGCACGCCGGCTCGACCGGCGGATCGAATTCCCAGACCCAGCTCGGCCGGCCGGCGCACATGATGATCGACGAGGCCGCGGGAGAGCTCTACGTCGCCGACGGCTATCTCAACCGCCGCATCATCGTGTTCGACGCCAAGACCGGCGCCTACAAGCGCCATTGGGGCGCCTACGGCAACAAGCCGAGCGACGAGAAGATGCCGCCTTACGATCCGGCCGCCGCGCCATCGCAGCAGTTCTCAAATCCGGTGCATTGCGTGCGGCTGAGCAACGACGGCCTGGTCTATGTCTGCGATCGCGCCAATGACCGTATCCAGGTGTTCCACAAGGACGGAAGCTTCGTGAAGGAGTTCCGCATCGAACCGCAGACGCTCGCCAACGGCTCGGTCTGGGATCTCGTGCTCTCGCAAGACCCGCAGCAGCGCTACATCTTCCTCGTCGACGGGGCGAACAACCAGGCGATCGTCATCGCGCGCGAGACCGGCGAGGTGCTGTCTAAATTCGGCCAGTCCGGCCGCATGGCGGGAGAGTTCAAGTGGGTGCACAACCTCGCCATCGACTCAAAGGGCAACCTCTACACGGCCGAAGTCGGCTGGGGCCGGCGGACGCAAAAATTCAAGCGGATGAATTGACCCCGGAACCGATCGAATATGATATAGGGGCGCATCAGCCTCCGGAGAATCGCCCGATGCGTTGCAAATCCGTGATTGCCGCCCTCCTCTGGCTTCCGCTTCTCGCAGCCGGCGCCCAGGCCGGGGTCTGGGGCGGCCATTCCAACGACATCGGCGGGATCATCCCGTGGTCGCCGGCGATCGCCCATAGCTACCGCTACATCGCGGCGGCGGATTGCGCGCGCTGGAACAAGGTGGCGGTCATCACCAGCGTCCATCGGGTGTATGGCGACTATGTCGGGTTCGCCTGCTACTTTCCGCGCGACTATGACCCCAGAAAAATGCGGTGGTATGCGCCCATCGTGACCCGTTATTGATGGCGAAGCAGCGGATGGGCGGCCCCGACGACAACCGCGAGGTTCCGGTCGAAGCGACGCTGGCGCGCCGGCGCGTCCGGCTCGTGCCGCTCGTCGCCGTGATCGCGATGGGTCTCTGTCTCTCGGCCTGCGACCGCTGCGGCGACTTTTTCTGGCAAAAGCCCGGCGCGTGCAAGAACGGCCCGGCGCCCAATTAGTAGTCCGACGGATCCTGCGCCGCGCGCAGCCGCGCAGCGCCGTGAAGGCGTCAGCGCGCCGGCGCCTCGATCGGATTGCAGTTGCGGCGGCCCGACGACATGCATTCGTCGGCCTGACGCGCGTCGAGCATCGCGTTGACGAGCCAGATGCCGCCGCCGATCAGCACGACGGCGCCCACCAGCAGGATGATATTGGCGGTCCGGCGGTCGGCCTCGGTTTCTTCGTCGTCGGGGTGCGGTTCGGCCATGCGGCTAAAGCATTTTCCGGTGAAGTGGTCCCCGGTTCACCGTAGAAAATGCGACCAGATATTGATCCTGGAGTGTGTTCCGATTCATTTTAATCGGAACACACTCTAGGACGCCATCGTTTCCTTCACGGCAGCGACCAGCTGCTTGAGCGTGAAGGGCTTGGCCAGGAAGGCGTGCTGGCCCTCGGGTATGTTCTTGGCGAAGGCCTCCTCGGCATAGCCCGACACGAAGATGATCTTGAGCTCCGGCTTGCGCCGCCGCAGCTCCTTCAACAGGCTGGGTCCGTCCATCTCCGGCATGACCACGTCGGACACCACGAGGTCGATCGTCCCGTCGTGCTGGTCGATCACCTCGATCGCCTCGACGCCGTTGCCGGCCTGCAGCACGGTGTAGCCGCGCGAGACGAGGCCGCGCGCATTGAGGCCGCGCAGCCCTTCCTCGTCCTCGACCAGGAGGATGGTGCCGCGGCCGGTATCGTCGGCGGTCGCCGCCGAGAGCCGCGCCACCTCTTCGGCCGCCGCCAGCGCCCCGTTGATCGCCGACATCCTGGGCGTCTGCAGCTCATCCGCGCCCGCCACGTGGCGCGGCAGGAAGATGCGGAAGGCGGTGCCCTTTCCCAGCTCGGACTCCGGATACACGAAGCCGCCGGTCTGCTTGATGATGCCGTAGACGGTCGAGAGGCCGAGCCCGGTCCCCTTGCCCACCTCCTTGGTTGAGAAGAACGGCTCGAATATCTTGTCGATGATCTCGGGCGCGATTCCCGTGCCGTTGTCGGCGACTTCCACCCGTACATAATCGCCCGGCGGCATGCCCTTGTAGGCCAGCTGGCGGGATTCCGCTTCCGGCACGTTGGCGGTCCTGATGGTCAGCCTGCCGCCGCCCGGCATGGCGTCGCGCCCGTTGACCGCGAGATTGACGATCACCTGCTGGAACTGGGTGATATCGACCTTGACCGGCCACAGATCGCGCGAATGGACGACGTCGAGCGTCACCTTCTCGCCAATCAGGCGCTTGAGCAGCATGGTGAAATCGGACAGCGCCTCGCCGAGATCGAGCACCTCCGGACGCAGCGTCTGCTTGCGCGAGAAGGCGAGCAGCTGGCGGACCAGGGCGGCCGCGCGGTTCGCGTTCTGCTTGATCTGCATGATGTCCTGGAAGGACGGATCGGTCGGCCGGTGCCCGGTCAACAGGAAGTCGGTCGCCATCATGATGGCGGAGAGCAGGTTGTTGAAGTCATGCGCGATGCCGCCGGCGAGCTGGCCGACGGAATCCATCTTCTGCGCCTGGTTGAACTGGTTCTGCAGACTGCGCTGCTCCGTGGTGTCGAGCGCATAGACGATCGCCGCCTCATGGTCGCTCTCGGCGTCCTCGACCGGCGTGACGTAGAAGCGCGCCCATCTTTCGGCCTCCCCGGCCAGTGCCGCGTCGATCGGCGCGACGTCGCCCTGCCCGCGCGCCCCCTCGCGGATCGCGGCTTCCATCGCGGCGCGGTCGCCCGGATTGACGACGTTGAGGATCGAGCGGCCCGCCGCCTCGCCCTTGAGGACCCGCTGGAACAGACGGGCGGCGAGCGGATTGGTGCGCGCGATGCGGCCGGTCTTGTCGACCGTCGCGATCGCAAGCGGCGTGTTGTGGAAGAAGCGCATGAAGCGCACTTCTGCCGCGCGTTGCGGGTCGGTGCCGTCGTCGCGCGCGCGGTTGAGCACGAGGGTGCGCGAGGCGCCCGGCGCGCCGTCGGCTCCGAACGCGACCTTGTGATAGAGCCGC
>DATBBS010000237.1:0-2114 GCA_036270895.1 Xanthobacteraceae bacterium | reverse complement strand
TGGGTGGGGCGCGAGCCGCGGCTGCGCGCCTCGGTCTGCGTGCCCTATGAGGACGGCGAGGCGGCGCGCGCGGAGATCAGGCGCTGCGCCGGCCGCGGCGAATTCGCCCAGGTGTTTCTGCTGAGCCGCACCAGCGAGGCGCTTGGCCGCCGGCGCTACTGGCCGATCTACGAAGCCGCCGTCGAGGCCGGGCTGCCGGTCGGCATCCATGTGTTCGGCTACAGCGGCTGGGCGGCCACCAATTCGGGCTGGCCGTCCTTCTACATCGAGGAGATGACCGAGCACGCGACGTCGTCGCAGGCGCTGGTCACGTCACTGATCATGGAGGGCGTGTTCGAGCGCTACCGCGATCTCAAGATCGTGCTGATCGAATCCGGCTTCGGCTGGCTGCCGGCGCTCGGCTGGCGTCTCGACAAGCATTGGAAGCGCATGCGGGACGAGGTTCCCCATCTGCGGCGCGCCCCGTCGGAATATATCCGCGAGCATATCTGGGTCACGACCCAGCCGATGGAAGAGGCGGAGAAGCCGGAGCACCTGATCGACACGATGAGCTGGATCGGGCTCGACCGCATCCTGTTCTCGAGCGACTACCCGCATTGGGATTTCGACGATCCCTTCATGGCGCTGCCGCCGAGCCTCACCGACGCGCAACGCCGCAACATCTATGCGGGCAACGCCAGGGCGCTCTACCGGCTCGGCTGATCGGCCAGCGCGGCCCTTCCGTCCACTGAATTATCCGCTGCATCAATGATCGGCGCCGGCTCGCAATTCCGCTACGTGTCCGCCGGCCATCCCCAGGGATATGCACAGCTTGTCCCCCGGCCGGCCCACCGGAATTCCCCGGCCGCAGCGCGAATAGTGCCCTTCCGCCAACGCGATGGTGATTATTCACCGCGGGGGAAGCGAATCCGCGGATCGCATCCGCCCGCTGATCGGCGCGGCGCCACATTCGCACAGGCTATGCAACGTGCCGGCCCGCCACCCGCGTGACCGCCTCGATCATGGCGGCGGGGCTCGCCACGCCCTTGCCGGCGATGTCGAAGGCGGTGCCATGGGCGACCGACGAGAACAGGATCGGGCTGCCGATCGACAAAGCCGCCGACTGGTTGACGGCCAGCAGCTTCGCCGTGATGTGACCCTGGTCGTGCAGCATCACCACGAAGGCATCGACGTCCTTGCGATGGAACATGGTGTCGGCGCCGAACGGACCCGTGACCGCGATGCCGTCGGCTTTCGCGTCCTCGATCGCGGGCCCGATCGTGTCGATCTCCTCGCGTCCGAACAGGCCGCCTTCGCCCGCATGCGGGTTCAGTCCGCTTACGCAGAGGCGCGGCCGCGTGATGCCGATGCGCCGCAGCGCCGTATCGGCGGCGCGGATCGCGCGGCCGACGCGCTCGCGCGTGATCAGCGCCAGCGCCTGCGCGACGCCGACATGCAGCGTGCAATGGACGATGCGGGTGTCGCCGAAAGCCAGCATCAGGAACACGTCGTGGTGATTCATGCCCGTTTCGCGCGCCAGGAAGCCCGGATAGCCGTCGAAGGGAATCTTCGCGGCCGCGATCGAGGTCTGGTTGTGCGGCGCCGCCACCACGGCGTCGACCTCGCCCGCAAGTGCGGCCTTGATGGCGCGCGCCGCGCTCGCCAGCGCGGCGCGCCCATAGGCGGCGTCGTTGATCCCGAAAGCGAGCGGCGTGCCGTCCCGCAACGGCACCGCGAGCACCTCCGGGGCGCCCGGGCTCCAGGTCGCGTGTTTCACGTCGGAGATGACGCGCAGCTCCGCCGTGAGGCCCGCCGCCGCGGCGTGCCTGGCGATCGCGACGGGATCGCCGACCAGCAACGGGCGGCAGATCGCGTTGACGCCGGCGTCGCGCGCCGCCTTGAGGCTGACCTCGGGGCCGATGCCGGCCGGATCTCCGGTCGCAAGGGCGATCCGCGGCAGTCGATGGTCCGGCATGGAGATTCCCAGTGGCTTGCTGCCCGCGCCGACAAGTCGCGGGGCGCGCGTTTGACGTTGTGGCCCGGCCGCCTTATCCCCTCGCGCCATCCTTCGGTCAAATAAGACGAAATGGAGCCCCCGTGAAGCGACATTCAGCAGCCCTTGCGGGCGCGATCGG
>DATBBS010000236.1:0-3777 GCA_036270895.1 Xanthobacteraceae bacterium | reverse complement strand
CGACGAATCCCGCCTGCGCCATCATGTCCGTCATACGCTGCGAGTCGTAGACGTTCATCTGGCAGCCGTAGGACTTGATATGAAGCTTGCGCGTTGCGCTCATACGGTCGGGAATTGCCGTCGCCACAGGCTCAGTCGACTCTCGATGCCTTGTTAAGCCACTGTATTCATTGCCGAAACAGCTCGAGCGCCGGGGCGCCGCGGGCTCTGCGCCGTTCTTAGCCGGTTTCGGCCCAAAAAGGAATGCCGGCCCGGCTTGCGCCCATTTTGGGCTAACCCAGGCCGGAAACGGCCCGCCCCCGCAGTGTCAGGGCGGTGCGGCGGCGGACCTCCGTTTCCAGGAGCCGGGTGATCGCCTTGCGGTCCGACTGCTCGTCGAATGCGACCGGTTCGCCCCACATCACCGTGGCATCAATGGCGCCGTGCCGCGCCATGCGGGCGAGGTGCGGCCCCATGGTGAGGTCGCCGTACCAGGCGACAGTCGGGCGATCCCGGCGGCTGAGCGGAAGTCCGTGCAGACCCGTATAGGCGATCGACAGCGGCTGGATCCACACGCTACCCGTCTGCCCGGCATCGGCGAGCGCGTCGCGCGCCGAGCCGATCAGCGCGCTGCGGAAGGGCAGTACGCGATTTCCGTCGCTCGACGTCCCTTCGCCGAACAAGACGACCGGGTCGCCCTCGGCCAGGCGTTGCGCGATCTCGGCATTGACGCGGTGCGTCGTGTGACGGCGCGCGCGATCGACGAAGACCGAGCGCTGCAGCCGTGCGAGCAGCCCCAGCAGCGGCCAGCCGGCGACCTCCTGCTTGGCGACGAACACCACCGGAGCGACCGCCGTGATGACCGAGATATCGAGCCATGAGGCGTGATTGGCGACGATCAGCAGCGGATGCTCCGGCATCTTGCGGCCGATCACGCGCACGCGGACTCCCAGGATCGCGCACATCATGCGGTGAAAGAGCACCGGAATCCGGCGCCGCAACGGAAGTCCGAGCCTCACCGCGATCCATTGAAACGGCAGCAGCACCGCCGTGATCACGGCGATCGCGCCGAACACAAAACCAAGGCGCAGCATCTGCATGTTTTCGCCGGCTAGCGCATGATCCCGAACAGTTGACAGGCTTTTCGGACAAGATCATGCGCAAAAAAATGATGCTCCACAGCATGATCGGAGCGGCGGGTCACGCAGGCCTTCGGCGGGCCGACGCTTCAGGCAAGGTCGCGACGCAACACGAGCGCATTCGATGGTTTCTCCGGCCCGCGCCCATAATAGGCCGGGCGGCGGCCGACGTCGCGGAAGCCGGCGCGTCCGTAAAGGCGCCGTGCCGCCGTGTTGTCCTCGTCTACCTCAAGGAATATCGCCGTTGCGCCGAGGCCGGCCAGCCGGCGCAAATGCAGGTCCAGCAGCTTTCGCGCCAGTCCGCGCCCGCGTCGCGCCGGCGCGACCGCGACCGAGAGGATCTCGGCTTCGCCGGCGGCCAGCCGCGACACGATGAAGCCGGCGAGCGTGCGGCCGATCATGGCGCGATGGGCGACCACGTTCGTCTCCAGCAGCAGGCGTTCGAACTCGTCCTCGCTCCAGCCGCGCCGGAATGCCGCGGCGTGCAGCGCGCTGAGCGCCGCGGCGTCGCGGATGCCGGCTTCGGCGAGGACCGGCTCCGGCCGAGCCAGCAGGCGGGTGATGAGGCCGATCATCGGCGCGGCAGGTGGGCCGCGTCCTGCGGCTGGGCGTCGGGCGCGCGGAGGTAGAGCGGTTTCGGCAGCGACAGAGCTTGCGCGGCGGCCGCCCCGAGATGCGCCACCCAGTCGATGATCGGAGCCCGGGCGGCGTCGACGACGGGCGGCGGTTGGACGCTGGCCGGCCACGCGGCCGCCATCATGGCGGCCGCCGAGCCGACCAGGCGGGCGCGCGCGTTGGCCGCGTCGCGCACCGCGTCGCGCAGGCTCGCGACCCGCGGCTGGATCAGGCTTCGGCCGGCCGCACCGAACATCTGCATGTAGACCTGATCGTTGCGCGCATCGATCGCGGCGACCAGCGGCGTCATGTCGTCGATCGCGATATAGGGCGCCGCCAACGCGGCGAGCGTGGTCAATCCGACCGCGGGCTTGCCGGCCGCGACGGCGATTCCGCGCGCCGCCGACACGCCGACCCGCAGCCCGGTGAAGCTGCCGGGACCGACCGTCACCGCGACGCGATCGAGCGCAGTGAATTCCATGCCGGCTTCGGTCATCACGCGCGACACGAGCGGCAGCAAGGCCTCGGCGTGGCCGCGCAGCATGGGAATGGATTCGCTCGCCAGAATGCCGCCCCGCTCGGTGTCGAGCACCGCGGCGGAGCAGGCCTCGAGTGCGGTGTCGATGGCGAGAACGCGCATGGCGGGATGATTCGGCGTCCGGCTCGGAGCCTCTTGGCACAGCCTGCAAAGAGCGCCGCAGGCGCTTTCAGCAGCAAGGTCGTCGGGCGCCGAGCTCGCGGCGCGCCGACGTCAGTTCGGGCGAACCTCGACCACGTCGGGCACGAAATGGCGCAGCAGATTCTGGATGCCGTGGCGCAGGGTTGCGGTCGACGACGGGCAGCCGGAGCACGCTCCCTTCATGTCGAGGTAAACGATGCCGTCCTTGAAGCCGCGGAACGTGATGTCGCCGCCGTCATTGGCGACCGCCGGCCGAACGCGCGTCTCGATCAGCTCCTTGATGGTCTCCACCGTCTCGGCGTCCTTGGGGTCGAAGAACTCCTGCGTGGCCTGGTCGCCGGTGACCCCGGCGTTCAGCACCGGGCCGCCCGACATGAAGTGCTCCATGATGGCGCCCAGCAAGGCCGGCTTGAGCTGCTGCCACTCGCCGTCGGTCTTGGTGACGGCGATGAAATCGCTGCCGAAAAAGACGCCGCCGACCCCGTCGATCTCGAACAGCCGTTGGGCGAGCGGCGATTGCTGCGCTTCCGCCTTGTCGCGCATGTCGAGCGTTCCCTCCGGCAATACGGTGCGGCCGGGCAGGAATTTCAACGTGGCCGGGTTGGGGGTCGCCTCGGTCTGGATGAACATGGGGCTTTCCTTTTCCTCCGCGGGTTCAAGGCCCGCGGGGCCATTCGAAGGCCTATCAATACCTTAAATGGGTCTTTCCGGCCGGCCGGTCAACCGTCTTGGCGGGCGCGGGTCAGCTCATCGCGTCGAGCTCTTCATCGCTCAGATGGCCCGGCACGATGGCGATCGGGACCGGGAAGGTTCCGGCCGTGCTGCCGAGGGTGGCGACCAGCGGACCGGGCCCTTCGCTGTCCACGCCGGCCGCCAGGACGAGCACCGAGATGTCCTCGTCCTCGTCGATCAGCTTGAGGATTTCCTCCGCGGTGTCGCCCTCGTGGATGACCTGTTCGGGGGTGATGCCGGCGATGCCATTGGCGCGCGCGCTCGCGCGCGCCAGCATCGCGGCGGCCTCCTCATGTGCCTCTGCCCGCATGATGTCGGCGACCCCGAGCCATTGTTGGTTGCGGTCGTGGGTATCGATCACCCGCAGCATGATGACGCTGACGCCGACGCGTGCGGCCCGGCGACTCGCGAAATAAAGCGCGCGATCGCACTCGGTCGTATCGTCGATGATAACGAGAAACTTCGGCTTGTGGCCGGCCTCGTAGCTTCGCCGCCTGCGGCTCATCTGTCTTCTCGGGGGCCCGTCAACGGGCACTCGCGCCCGGCCGGAATGGTGCCATGGGGCGGCATTCGTGCACAAGCCGGTGCCGCGCCCGGATCGAGCCGCCGGTTCAGCTCCGGACGAAGCCGACG
>DATBBS010000235.1:0-29581 GCA_036270895.1 Xanthobacteraceae bacterium | reverse complement strand
CGCCTCGTCCGCGGGCGAGCCGTGACCCCGCTCAGCGCCTTTGGTCGCAGAAGCGCCCGGTTGGATTTCCCCAAGTCTCTCCCTATGGTGCGCTCACTTCTGATTCGGGGAACGTCGGTGCCGGGGGTTCCGCCAAAAGGAGGGTGCCAAAATGAAGCGTCGTGAATTCCTGCGTGCCGCAGGCGTCGGCGTCGCCGCCGCCACGCTGGCGAAGCCGGCGATCGCGCAGTCGATGCCCGAGCTCAAGTGGCGCTGCACGTCGAGCTTTCCCAAGTCGCTCGACACCATCTATGGGGCGGCCGAAGTATTCGCCAAGGCCGTGGCGGAAGCGACCGACAATAAATTCCAGATCCAGGTATTTGCGGGCGGCGAGATCGTTCCCGGGCTCCAGGCCATGGACGCGGTGAGCAGCGACACTGTCGAGATGGCCCATACCGCGTCCTATTATTACGTCGGCAAGGACCCGACCTTCGCCTTCGCGACCGCGGTGCCGTTCGGCCTCAACAGCCGCATGCAGAACGCCTGGCAGTTTTTCGGCGGCGGCATGGAGCTGATGAACGCCTTCTACAAGAAGTACAACATCTACGGCATTCCCTGCGGCAACACCGGCTGCCAGATGGGCGGCTGGTTTCGCAAGGAGATCAACGATCCGGCCGACTTCAATGGCCTGAAGTTCCGCATCGGCGGCTATGCGGGTCGCGTGCTGCAGAAGCTCGGCTGCGTGCCGCAGCAGATCGCGGGCGGCGACATCTATCCGGCGCTGGAGAAGGGGACGATCGACGCCGCCGAGTGGGTCGGCCCCTATGACGACGAGAAGCTCGGTTTCCAGAAAGTTGCGCAGTACTACTACTATCCGGGTTGGTGGGAAGGCGGCGCGATGCTCCACAACTTCATCAACATCGAAAAGTGGAACGCGCTTACGCCGACCTACAAGTCGATCCTGCGGACCTGTTCCGAGATGGCGAATACCTGGATGCAGGCGAAATACGACGCCGCCAACCCGCCCGCGCTCAAACGCCTGGTCGCCTCGGGCGCCAAGCTGCAGCCGTTCAAGCCGGCCGTGATGGATGCCTGCCTCAAGGCGGCACTCGACCTCTACAACGAGGTGTCGGCCACCAATCCGGATTTCAAGAAAGCATGGGAATCGACGCTCGCCTTCCGCAACGACCAGTATCTGTGGTGGCAGGTCGCCGAATACAGCTATGACAGCTTCCTGATCCGCAATCGCACGCGTAGTTGATCATCGTCGCAGCGCATAGTCCGTAGCGCGGGCAGCGGCCTTTTCGCCGCTGCCCATGCGGCGACAGCCGCTCGGTGATCGGTCCTGTGGTGAAACGAGGGCGGACCGCCGTCGCCCGCTCTACGAGACCGTCCGCCGATCCTGCGCTATGCTGAAGGCATCGTGGCTGACATCGGAGATGCCCGTGTCCTTTTGGCGACGCCTATCGTTCAACGCAGCACTTGTTTCGTCGCTCATGATCCTGGCGGGCGGCTCGCCGGCGTGTGCCGCCGATCCGCTGCCGCCGGACCTTGAGACGTTTCGACAGATCTACCGGGAACTGGTCGAGATCAATACCACGGAGTCCGCCGGCAATACGGTGAGGGCGGCCGAGGCCATGGCGGCGCGGCTGCGCGCGGGCGGGCTTCCTGCAGCCGACGTCCGGGTGCTGTCGTCGGGACCGCGCAAGGGGAATCTGGTCGCGCGCCTGCGTGGAACCGGCGCGTTGCGTCCGCTGCTGCTGATCGCCCATATCGACGTCGTCGAGGCCAAGGCCGAGGACTGGGATTTCGATCCGTTCCGGTTGCAGGAGGTCGACGGCTATTTCCGTGGCCGTGGTACGATCGACGACAAGGCCATGGCGTCGATCTTCGTCGCCAACCTGATCCGCTACGTCGCCGAGGGGTTTCGGCCCGATCGCGACATCATTCTGGCGCTGACCACGGACGAGGAGCTGTCGGACTCGCCCCATGACGGCGCGCATTGGTTGCTCGATCATCATCGCGACCTGATCGACGCGGAGCTTGCCATCAACGAGGGCGGCGGCGCCGCGCTCAAGGACGGCCGTCCTGCGCGCATGTCGGTCCAGCTCGCCGAAAAGGTCTATCAAAGCTTCCGGCTCGAGGTGAAGGACCCGGGCGGACACAGCTCGCTGCCACGCCGCGACAATCCGATCTATCGGCTCGCCCAGGGCCTGGGCCGCCTCGCGAAATATGATTTTCCCGTGCAGCTCAATGCCGTGACGCGCGCCTATTTCGAGAAGGCAGCGGCGACCGAGGACGGCGACGTCGCCGCGGCGATCGCCAGCCTGCTCGCCGGAAGCAGCGATCCGCAGGCCCTCGCGCCGTTGTCCGAACGCGCGCCGTACAACGCGCAGATCCGCACCACTTGCGTTGCCACCATGCTGGAGGCGGGCCACGCAGAGAACGCGTTGCCGCAAACCGCGCGCGCCACGGTGAACTGCCGGATCATGCCGGGCGAGCCCGTCGCCGACGTCGAACGGACGCTGGTGCGCGTGATCGACGATCCCAAGATCGCCGTCATCCCGATCGGTCAGGCAGTGCTCAGTCCGCCGTCGCGGCTCAATCCCGAGCTGATGGCGGCGGTCGAGCGTCTGACCGCCCAGATGTGGCCCGGCGTGCCGGTCATTCCGACGATGTCGGCCGGCTATACCGACAGCCGCTGGCTGCGCAATGCCGGGATCCCGGCCTATGGGGTGTCTGGCCTGTTCAGCGATCCCGGACGCAACGGCGTCCACGGGCTCAACGAGCAGATCGGCGTGAAGGAGCTCTATGACGGCAAGGAATTCCTGTACCGGCTGGTCAAGACCTTGGCGGTGAAGAGCCGACCGGCGCCGGAATAGGGCGGCTTGCGATCGGCGCTGCGCCCGCCGCGGATTGCCGGACGACGGTCTTGCGCATGCATCAGCGGACAGCATGACCCTGAACGGGCCTCGCATGAGCGGGCACTGATGGCGGCGTGCGTCTTGCATTGTGCCGGGCATCGGCGCCGGAATATGCTACTGGCGCAGGCATGCTCAACATCGAGAGGTCACTCCGATGGAACCTCACTTCGCCGAAGTCTTCGGCGTCGCGGCAGCCGCCGCAAGCCTTTATGCGGCCCAGTCGAAAACGATGATCCCACTTCGCGCGGCCGCCATCGCGGCGAATATATTCGCGCTGATCTACAGCTTGATGCACGGAACCTATCCGACCTTCGTGCTCAATGCGGTTCTGCTCCCGCTGAATGCATGGCGCCTGCTCGCGATGGTGGATTTGATTCGCTCTATCGATGTCGCCACCAAGAGCGACATGAACGCCGATTGGCTGCTGCCGTATACGCGCCCGAGGAGCTTCAAGGCAGGTCACATTCTCATGAAGCGCGGGGACTATGCCACCGCGGCCTTTTATATCGTCTCGGGCGAAGTCGAAGTCAGCGAGATCAACCAATCCTTCGGCAAAGGCACGTTACTCGGGGAAATCGGCCTGTTCACGCGGGATGGCAGGCGCACCATGACGGTACGCTGCACGACCGACGTCCAGACGGCGGTGATCGACTATGATCAGTTCAAGGTGCTGTATTTCCAGAATCCTCAGTTCGGATTCCGACTGCTCCATCTGATCGTGGCGCGCACGCAAATCAGCCACGAGCTTGCTCCGCCCGGCGCGCCGTCCTAGGCGCGTGAAAAGCTGGGCGAGGTTTCCGGAATCAAGAAGCCGATTTTCCGGCCTGATGCCCGCGACCCGCACGGGTCGCGATCCAGATGACATGGCGTGCGCCGCCTCCCTTTCCCGTGGCGCGCACCGCGATCTCATCCACGCCGAAGCCGGCCTTGCGAAGGCGCCGGGTGAAATTCGGGTCCGGTCCCGACGACCATACGCCGAAGACGCCGGCCGGGCGCAACGCCGCGTGGGCGGCGCTCAACCCAGCCGCATCATAGAGAGCATCATTGGCCTTTCGGGTCAGCCCGGCGGGGCCGTTATCGACGTCGAGCAGGATCGCGTCGTATCCGGACCTGCCATCCCGGATCAGATGACCGACGTCGGCTTCCTCGATGCGGGCGCGCGGATCGGTCAGGCTGTCGCCGAAGATCTCCGCCATCGGGCCGCGCGCCCATGCGGTGACGGCCGGCACGAGCTCGGCGACGGTGATGCGGGCCTTGCTTCCCAGCACCGCGAGGGCGGCGCGGAGCGTGAAGCCCATGCCCAATCCGCCGATCAGGATTCGCGGCCGCTCGCAGGTCCGGATTCTTTCGCAGGCTATCGTGGCGAGCGCCTCCTCGGATCCGGAGAGGCGGCTATTCATCAGCTCATTAGGGCCCAGCCGGATCGAGAATTCAGCGCCGCGCCGCATGAGACGGAGCTCGCCGCCGCCCGGCACCTGTGCGGTCGCGAGCAGGGACCACGGAATCACGGATGGGTCGTCGGTGCGTCGGCTTCGGCCGAACCGGATCGTGCGATAGGGGCGGACGCGAGGCTTCGGTTTTTCATCCAACAAGCCTATCACATCGCCGCTGCTTCGAAGCGGCCGGCGTTTTCGGTCAGAATGCCCAAAATTTTCGGCAATTATGGCGTGCCGGCGGTGTTATGCTCTCGTGACGACGGGATGAAGCCGCGCCGCGGCATGCAAGCAGGGAGTACAATCATGAGACAGATGGCTTTGGCCGCGCTCGCAGGAGCGGCTGTGTTGATGTCGGGAGCCGCCAATGCGCAGCAGGGCGTCGACTTCTCCAAGGTCGAGGTCAAGGTGACCGACCTCGGCAACAAGACCTATCGGCTGGAAGGCGCCGGCGGCAACGTCACCGTCGCGGTTGGAAGCGACGGCATCATCATGGTGGACGGCCAGTTCGCGCCGATGCACGACAAGCTCAAGGCCGCCATCGCGACCTTGTCGGACCAGCCCGTCAAATATCTGATCAACACCCATTTCCATGGCGACCATGTCGGCGGCAACGCGGCCTTCCAGGCCGATGGCGCCACAGTGGTGGCGCAGGACAATGTGAGGATCCGGCTCGCCGCCGGCACCAAGAACGGGATCACCGGGATTGCGACGCCGCCGGTGGCGCCGGGCGCGCTGCCCAAGCAGACCTACACCGGCGGCTCGATGACGCTGCAGGTCGGGGGGCGGACCGCGCAGCTCACGCATGTCAATAACGCGCATACCGACGGTGACACCTGGGTCTATTTCGCGGATGCCAATGTGTTGTGCGTCGGCGATACCATGAACAACACCAAGCGCTATCAGACCATCGACTTCGCCAATGGCGGGGATATCCGGGGCGCGATCCTGGCGACCGAAGCCTATCTCAAGCTGGCGAACGACGACACCAAGGTGGTGGTCGGCCATGGGCCGCTCGCCAAGAAGTCGGATATCGCCGAATACCACGCCATGCTGGTGACGGCGCGCGAGCGGATCGAGAAGCTGGTCAACGAGGGCAAGAGCGAGCAAGAGGTGATCGACGCCAAGCCGCTGGCGGATCTCGACGCGAAATGGGCTGCGAACGAGGAGGGCGCCAAGGCCTTCACGAAAATGGTCTACAATTCGTTCAAGCGGTCATAATCACGACGTGGGGTCGGACATGCGCTGCGGCATCGGGGGCTCTTCCCCCGATGTTTCCGAGGACGTGCCGAGCACCGCCATGGACTTGTCGGAAAAGTCGCTTGAGCAACCGGCGCGGCTCAGATAGCCAAGACCGATGCTCGGCACGGCGCTCGACTTCCCGCTTCTTGCTCTCGTCATGGGCGCCTCCTTGGTGGCTGGCTTCATCACAGGCTTTGCCGGCTTCGGCACGGGCCTGGTTGCATCGGGCCTCTGGCTCCAGGCTCTTCCGGCGGCATTCGTGCCACCGCTTGTCGCCCTGAATTCGGTCGCTGCCCAGATCGTCGGCCTCATCATGGTTCGGACGGCGTTCGACTGGTCGCACGCCGGACCCTATCTCATCGGCGGCGTGATCGGCGTTCCGCTCGGCATCGCGGCGTTAGCGGGGGCTTCGCCGTTCGTCATCAAAACATCGATCGGTGCGTTTCTCATCGCTTATGCGAGCTACCAGCTCATTCAGCGACGAGAGCGCCTGATTGGAACCTGGGGCGGCAAGACCGCCGACGGCATGATCGGCATGGGTGGAGGCTTCCTCGGCGGATTCGCGGGCCTGTCCGGTCCGCTTCCGCTGATCTGGCTGCGGCTCCGAGGCGGGGAGAGCGACGCGCAGCGGGCGACCTATCAGCCTTTCAATGCGGTCGTATTGACGCTGGCCAGCATTGGGATGTCGATCAGCGGGCAGATCACGCCCCGGTTGCTGTGGATCGCGGTTTTGTGCCTTCCCGCAACGCTATTTGGCGCCTGGATCGGCGCGCGGGCCTATGTGGGTGTGTCGGCGCAGACATTTCAACGCGTCGTGCTGTGCCTCCTGCTTGTATCCGGCTGCATTTTGATCGGGCAGGCGCTCGTCTCATGAGTGAGAGGGCCGGCACGACGTGGAAATATGAGAGCAAGGCAGGGATTTGGGCGCACGAGGCAACGAGCGACATCTTCGCCGTCCGCCTACGGGCTTCGGGTTGACCGGGAGGTCGCGGGGCGCCCGGAGGCGCCCCGCGCTGCTGACGACCATTCGCCTCAGTTGCTGCGGAACAGGTCCTGCGAGATCCCGGCCGCGTTGAAGATGTAGTCGCGCGAGGCTTCCAGCCGCTGACGCAGCCTGGGCAGATCGACATCGAGTAGCTGCCCCTTCCATTTGCGCACCTTGCCGGCGACGATCACCGTCTCGACATTGGTACGGTCCATCAGCGAGACGACCGCGCCGGGCACATGGTTGAGCGGCGCCACGTTGATCCTGGTGGCGTCGAGGATGATGATGTCGGCCTCCTTGCCGGGCGTGAGCGAACCGACCTTGTTGTCCAGCCGCAACGCCTTGGCGCCGTTCATGGTGGCGTAGCGCAGCACGTCGCGCGTGACCAAGAGTGGCGGCGTGCCGGGTGCCGGCGTCGGCCACTGGTTGGGCGGGTAGAAGTTTCCTTGCTCGAGGATCATCTGGTTCACCAGCGCGCGCTGCAGGTTCATCGCGGAGCGCATCTGGGTGAAGAAGTCCGCCGTCAACGTGCATTCCACGTCGACCGAGAGCGAGGGCTCCATGCCCAGGCTCTGCATCTTGAGGATGGGCGGCATGCCGTGCCGCATGTTCATCTCGATCGGGAAGGCGATCGAGACCTGTGCGCCGACATCCTTGACCTTCTGCCAGGCCGTGTCCGCCATGCCGGTCATGTGGATGAACAGGTTGTCGGGCCCGATCCCGATGTTGTGGTTGCTGCCGCCCTGGTTGAGGACCAGCGCGTCCATGATCGGACGGATACCGAACGGCGAGAGAATATGCGCCGCGATCTGCAGACCGAGCTGGCGACCGATCGTCCAGGACTTTTGGGTCGTCTTATCATCAATATAGACCTCGCCGCCCATGATCATGCTGACGAGCTGGTCGCTGGAGGCGAACCACTGGTTCTTGATGCGGAAAGCATCCTGCGGATATTGGTTGCCGGGATTGGTGCCGAGAATGGACGCGCCCGCGCTTTCGAAATAGCCGAAGGCGGCGCGGCGCCCGGTATCGAACAGCGCCTGGATCGCGGCGTCCGAATGCTGGGGCGAGTGATGGATCTGCGAGACGTCGTGCACCGTGGTGACGCCGTCGTCGAGCTGGGAGAGCCCGCCGAACAGCTCGTTGATGTAGACGTCCTGTGGCCGATACACCGGAGCGAACTTGAGAAGAATGTTCTCGAAATAGGTGAGGGACCCGCTCGGCGAGTTCGAGCCGTCGATGATGAGGACGCCGTCGGCAAGGAAGCTGCGCAGCGCCGTCTCGAACTGGTGATGGTGCGTATCGATGAAGCCCGGCATGACGATGCGGCCGCGGGCGTCGATTTCGGTCGCCCCGCCGACGTGCAGGTTCGGGCCGACCGCAAGAATCTTCTTGCCCTCGACAAGGACGTCGGCCTGCGGAAAATCACCCACGTGCGAGTCCATCGACATCACGGCACCACCGCGAATGACGTAGCGCCGCCCGGGTCTTCCGCTGTCCGCGGGCGCGTCTCCGTCGTCGGCCGCGACTGTACGCGGCGCGAAAAGGTTGAGACCCGCAGCCGCGACACCCGTCGCGGCGGCACCTTTCAGAAATCTGCGGCGCGACCCGAAATGGTTCTGTGGCCGGCCTTCATCGCATAGCTTGCACATGTTGGCGTCTCCCCCGGGTGTGAGTCGTTCGGAATGACGACTTCCGAGGGAAAGTTTGTTCCCGAAGCGCGAGGGAGTCCATCTGAATCGCGTTGTAGGAACGGTGGGCCTGCCCAACTCTTGGGTGGGGTAGCGCCCACGGCGCACGATTCCGGGGTGATCAGAATAAGATCGCGGACAAGGTCGCTCGGAGTTGGAGCGGTCTTGCGCTCGGCGCATCGACGATATCGGCGCGGCCTCGCGGCCGATCGAAAATCCGGGACCGATATCGCCTAAGGCTTGCGGGCGGCGCGCGCATGCGCGAGCGGCCGGTGTCGCTGGACCGAAATGCTTTCCGATCTGCCGCACCACGCACATTGATATGTGCGAAAATCTTCGCCGTCCCCCGAGGGGCCGGGCTGGATTTGCGAGAGGTTGGTCGGGCCGCCGCACGCGGGACACACCGGCAGCAGGAATGGATCAATCCGTTTTTTTTGCAAGACGCCCTCCCTCATTGTCGGGCCGGGCCTGTCGTCGTCGCGACAAACCGGTCCGCTCATTCGGGTGAAGCAGGGGTCGCTTCGCCGTCGGCGAAACGACGCGAGTGATTCGATCCGGATGCAGCTTCATGTTGATGTCCCGCCTGGCGGGCGAGCCTATGATTGGGCGGTCGCGTGCCGACCGGTGATTCGGACGCACCAGCCTCAGCCCGCAACTCGAGCACTTTGTTGAGAAGTAATTGGGCGATTGCCTGATTCTCGCACATGAGCGCTAGGCGCATGCACAGGTCGGCTTGTCGTCTGTAATATTCCGGGCTGGCCATTTGCGGGCTTCCAAACGGTTTCAGACTCAACTCGGTCGGCTGGAGGGCGTTCCGAAATTTGAATCTTTTCCCTACCATGATCCTGCCTTAGTCCCGCGAATCGGCGAATTACCCCCGCGAATCAGCGGGGTGAGCGGGGAACCGTTGGTGGCGGCCCGCATTGGTGCCTTAAGCATCGAGGGATGGAGCGTAATGGCCAGCGCCGAGGATCATCGCCGCAACGCATCCGAATGCTTGCGCATGTCCCAGCAAATCGAGGACCCCGCCGCAAAGGCGGTCCTCCTCACGATGGCGGAACGGTGGCTTCGGCTCGCGCAGGAAATCGAAGCCAAGGACGATAAAAATTCCAATTAAATCCGAGTCCTGAACAAAGGCCGATTTCGTTCCGCCCACCACGAAGATTTGCAGTGGAACTTTGACTGCCCGTCGGCGGTTTGCGTCCCATGTTCGACGATCAGGGATCAACCATCATAGGGGTGTGCCATGCAAAACCCCGCCGAGTTTAGGAACTACGCGAAGGAGTGCAAACGTTTGGCGGAACAGCATCCGGAGATCAAGGCGTCCTTGTTGAAAATGGCAGAGGCCTGGATGGCCGCGGCCGAGGAAGCGGAAGATGTGCAGAAGTCTCGCAAGAAGTGATTGCTTGAAATCTCTCTCGATTTTGTTTGGCGAAGAAGTCGCAAGGTTGCGCCGAGGCTCCGGTCTGCAGTGACCGACCCCGCCGCCCATATCGGCGGCGCGCATGAATATCCTGCAATCGTCGGCCCGCCGGAACGGGTGCTGGCTTTTATCTATCAGCCGGCGTGCCGTTGATCGCGAAGCACGAGATTGGGCGTGTTACTCGGCCACGGAGCCGAATCGGGCGACTCTGCCCGGGGAAAACACGCAAGACCCGCTGCCCGCGCCGGGCGGAGCGCCGTCTTGCCAACTCTCGGCGGTTTCGGCAGCATCATCGCCGCGTGTTCGGCGGCTCGTCGCCCACGAAAGGGCAAGCAACACCACGCGCTTTTGGCCGCCCGGGAGCAGGATTTGGAAGCGTCGGTCTCCATCGAGATTGCAAAACACACGCTAATTTCCGGTGGGCTCATTCTCGCGATCGGCACCTTCACCGGCTTGATAGCGCAGAAAATAAAAATTCCGGACGTGGCGTTGTTTCTGATCGTCGGCATGTTGATGGGCCCCGAAGCTTTCGGGTTGATCGACATCAAGGCGGATTCGGCGCTCAACCAGGTCATCCTTCTGTTCGGCGCCGGCTACATCCTTTTCGACGGCGGTGCGTCGCTGCGATTCAATGTCCTGAAGCAGGTCTGGATCACGATCGTGGTGCTCGCCACCGTCGGCGTGGTCATCACCGCCGCGATCACCGGCGTTGCGGCGTATTTTGTTCTCGGCGTTCCATGGATTGTCGCGCTGTTGCTGGGTGCCACGCTCGCCTCGACGGATCCGGCGACGCTGGTTCCTATCTTTCGGCAGGTGCACATTCGCGATCGAGTCGCGCAGACCGTCATGAGCGAATCGGCGTTCAACGACGCCATGGGGGCGATCATGACATTCGGGGTCCTGGCGGTGGCCATGGGAACCGGCGAGTTCTCGTTGACGTCATCGGTGTTCGATTTGGTCAAGCAATCGGTCATCGGCGTCGTTGCTGGCGCAGCGCTCGGATATCTCGCCGCCTTGCTTATTGCGCATGAACGATGGGCCTTCCTCGCCGAATACGCGCCCGTGGTGACCTTGATGGGGGTGATCGGCGCCTATTTCTCGGCCGATGGCCTGCAGGCCAGCGGGTTCATGTCGGTATTCGCTTTCGGCGTCGTGCTCGGCAACAAGGACTCTTTCGGCCTGATGATGAGCGAGGGTGAGGGGCAAAAACTCGATCACTTTGTGGCAACCACCGCGTTCGTCTTGCGTTTGTTCATTTTCATCCTGCTTGGATCGCAGGTCGATTTCAGTCTCATGAATCAGTACCTGGTGGGCGGCGTCAGCGTGATCGCCATCTTGATGTTGGTCGCGCGGCCGTTGACCGTGTTTTTCTGTGCGCTGCCGGACCGGCGCGCCCGCTGGAGCCTCAACGAGATGCTGTTCATGTGCTGGACCCGGGAAACCGGCGTCATTCCGGCCGCGCTCGCCGGCCTGTTGCTCGGCATGAAGGCACCCGGTGCTCAAATGATCGCGGCGCTGACCTTCATCGCCATTTTGATGACGATCCTGATACAGGCGCCGACGACAAGATGGTTGGGGCGCAAACTGGGACTCCTGGAAGAAGCCAAATAGCGCCGTTACTTCCTCGCCGGCGGTTCGCCGAAGTCCAACGGGGGCAGGGGCGTATCGAGCTCCGGGATGTCTATCTTGATGGTATTGGGATTGACGGTCTTGGTTTGCTCGATCCAATAGGTCACCGATTGCGGCCAGAAGATCAGGATCACGACCAGAATCACCTGGAGAAACACCCAGGGAATCGCGCCCCAATAAATGTCCGATGTCTTTACCGAAGGAGGCGCGATGCTGCGCAGGTAGAACAGCGCGAAGCCGAATGGCGGGTGCATGAAGCTGGTCTGGATATTGGCGCAGATCAGCACGCCGAACCAGATGAGATCGATGCCGAGCTTGTCGGCGGCGGGGGCGAGCAGCGGAATGATGATGAAGGCGATCTCGAAGAAATCCAGGAAGAACGCGATCACGAAAACGAAGATGTTGACAAAGACCAGGAAGCCGACCGTTCCGCCCGGGAGCGACGTCAGCATGGTCTCGATCCACACTTTGCCGCCAACGCCCTGGAACACCAGGCTGAAGGTGCGGGCGCCGATCAGGATATAGACGACCATGGCGGTGATCCGCATGGTGGTCGCCATGCCCTGATAGACCAGCGGTCCGGTGAGGGTGCGGTTGAAGGCCGCGAGTGCGAGCGAGCCGACTGCCCCCATCGCGCCGGCCTCAGTCGGGGTGGCGAGGCCCATGAATATGGTGCCGAGCACCAGGAAGATGAGGCCGAGCGACGGGATGATGCCGCGCATGCTTTTCTTGAAGAGGGGCCAGCCGGATAATGTGCGGGCCTCGAGCGGCAGCGCCGGTACCTCCTTCGGCCACAGCAGACTGACGATCGCCACCCAGGCGCAGAACAGGGCGACCTGGATGATGCTCGGACCGATCGCGCCCGCATACATGTCGCCGACCGAGCGGCCGAGCTGGTCGGCGAGCACGACCAGCACCAGCGATGGCGGGATCAGTTGCGTGATGGTGCCGGAAGCGGCGATCACGCCCATGGTGTGGCGGGTCGAGTAGCCGTATTTCATCATAACCGGGACCGAGATGACGCCCATCGCGATGACCGATGCAGCCACCGTGCCGGTGATCGCGCCCAGGATGGCGCCAACGAAGATCACGGCGTAGGACAGTCCGCCGCGCACCGGGCCAAAAAGCTGGCCGATCGAATCGAGCAGGTCCTCGGCGAGACCGCAGCGTTCCAGGATCGCGCCCATGAAGGTGAAGAACGGGATCGCGAGCAGCAGATCGTTCGAGATGATGCCGTAAAGCTGATAGGTGAGATTGCCGAGAAAATCGGAGCCGATCAGGCCGTATTGGATCCCGAAAAAGGCGAAGAACAACCCGACGGCGGCAAGCGAGAAAGCGGCCGGATAGCCGATCAGCATGAACACGACCAGCCCCGCGAACATGAGCGGCGCCATGTTGTCGCGCACGAACTGGATCATTGCAGGGGCTTCTCGTAGGTATATTCGAGCCGATACCGTCCGCCGAGGGCGGCGCAGCGCTTGATCAGCTCGGAGACGCCTTGCAATGCCATCAAGGCGAAGCCGACCGGCAGCAGAAGCTTGACCGGCCAGCGGACGAGCCCGCCTGCATTGCTCGATTGCTCATCGATCCGCCACGACTCCAGAAACCATGGCCAGGTGAAATAAATCAGGATGATGCAGATCGGCAGCAGGAACAGGATCGTGCCGATGAGGTCGATCCAGATCCGCGTCCGGTCCGACACCATGCCGTAGAAAAGGTCGACCCGGACGTGCTCGTTGACCTTCAGCGTATAGGGCCCGCCCAACAGCACCATCCCGGTGAACATGTACCATTGCGCTTCCAGGAAGGCGTTCGCGTTGTTTCCGTACCAGCCGATGCCAGTCGTGAGCGCGTGCAGAAAGGCAAAATCCTGCCCGAGCACGAGGAACTCGTTGATGCCGTAACGCACGGCGGCATTGCCCGCGCTCAGCAGGCAGGCGAGCAGCACCAGCCAAGTGGCGATCACCCCGAACTTTTCGTTCATGGAGTCGATGGCGCGCGTGAATCTGAGGAGTGCGTCCACGATTTTCCCCTCCGCGACCGGCGAGATGCCGCCGCGTTCCCCTTTCTTGACGGGATCCCGTATGCCGGCGCGGCCCCTCAGCCGCTGTCCCCCCAAACCGACACCGTCCTTAAGTTAAATCCGAACGCTACCGCGGGCGTCAATTGAAAGTTTGGCGCACCAAGGCGGATGAGTGGGGCCAAGCGCCGCCCCTCAGCCGCCGGTCACGCTCATATGGCGGGCCAGGGCCGGGCGCTGATGGCGCCGGTCGATGACGAAGTCATGGCCCTTAGGCTTGCGGCTGATCGCTTCGTCGATCCTGGCATAGAGGAGCTCATTGCTCTCGGAGGCGCGCACCGCTGCGCGCAGGTCGGCGGCGTCCTCCTGGCCGAGGCACATGAATAGCGTGCCGGTGCAGGTGACACGCACCCGGTTGCAGGATTCGCAGAAATTATGGGTGAGCGGCGTGATGAAGCCGAGCCGGCCGCCGGTCTCCGCCACCCGCACATAACGGGCCGGACCGCCGGTATTGTAGTCGATCTCGTCGAGTGTGAAGCGCTCGGCGAGGCGCGCCCGCACCATCGACAGGGGCAGATACTGGTCGAGCCGGCCGGCCCCGACGTCGCCGAGCGGCATGACCTCGATGATGGTGAGGTCCATGCCGTCGCCATGCGCCCATTCGGTCAGGCGAACGAGCTCATCCTCGTTGACGCCCTTGAGGGCGACCGCGTTGATCTTGACCGCCAGGCCCGCCGCCCTTGCGGCCGCGATGCCGGCGAGCACCTGATCGAGATCGCCCCAGCGAGTGATGGCGCGGAACCGGTCGGGATCGAGGGTATCGAGCGACACGTTGATCCGCCGGACCCCATGCGACGCGAGCTCAACGGCGTATTTGGTAAGCTGGGAACCGTTGGTGGTCAGGGTGAGCTCGTCGAGCGCCCCGGCGGCGAGATGGCGCGACAGCGAGCCGACGAGGGTCATGATTCCGCGGCGGACCAGGGGTTCGCCGCCAGTGAGCCGCAGCTTGCGCACCCCCTTGGCGACGAAGGCCGAGCATACGCGGTCGAGTTCCTCGAGCGAGAGGACGTCCGCCTTGGGCAGGAACGACATGTTTTCCGACATGCAATAGACGCAGCGGAAATCGCAGCGATCGGTCACCGAGACGCGCAGATATGAGATGGCGCGGCCGAACGGGTCGACCAGCGGAGCAGGGCGCTGGGCGCGGTCGAAATCCGGCGTCTGCATCGTGCCGTTCATTATGTCGCTCGCTCCTGGGCGAAACACCGCTCGCGGCGTGCCCCGACCCACAATATAGTGTGGCGGGGCCGCAAAGGCGAGTCTGTGGGCCTCGGCAAGCTTATGACAAGCCTCATATTTTTCTCGCCGCCGCGGCCCGGCCGCGATGGAGACCGCGCATGACCGCTACCCCGCCTCCGGGTCCTCCCCGGACAGGTCCGAGCCAGATTTGGCCGACCGAGGTCAAGCTTCGCGGCGACCGCACCGCCCTCATCGTCACTTTCGACAATGGCGAGCGCTACGAGCTGCCCGCCGAATATTTGCGGGTGAAGAGCCCGAGCGCGGAGGTGCAGGGGCATTCACCCGATGAACGCAAGACCGTGCCCGGCAAGAAGAACGTGATGGTGCTCGAGGTGCATCCGATCGGAAACTACGCGGTGCGACTGGTGTTCGACGACATGCACGCGACCGGGATTTTCAGTTGGGATTATTTCCTCGAGCTCGGCCGCAACTACCGCGCCAATTGGCAATCCTATCTGGACGAGCTTGCCGTCAAAGGCTTGTCGCGCGAGCCTGCCGGAAGCGCGAAGGCGAGGTGAGCTGTCGGGCCCGACCTGTGAGAGTGGGCGTCGCGGCTGAAGCAGCCTGAATGTCCGTTAATTCAATAGTTACGCACAGAACAGTGAAACACGCGCCGTCTGTTTACGGCGCGGCGAAAATGCTGTAGGCCAGAAGGGGCAGGGGGCGATGAGGACCGCTTGTTTCGTGGGGCCCACATTTTCTCGACCTGCCTATCACAGGAGGACGCACCATGGCCAAGAAGAAGAAAAAGAAGAAAGAAAAGAAGTAATCGACCCGATTGGGTCATTCCCGCTGCGACAGAGGCGCGGGACCCGATGGCGAACCGCCATCAGCCAAGCAGAAAAAGGGCCGGTGCTCGCACCGGCCCTTTTTTGTTGCCGAGATTCTCGCTCGTCGTCCCCGCACTGGCATGGGCATCCACGTCTTCCGGTGACCCAAACCGTTGGGCCGGCGATGAGCGGGAGCCGGCGCCCTCAGCGCAGCACGACCACCTTGGCGCCGACGCGAACCCGGTTGTAGAGGTCGACGACGTCGTCATTGAGCATGCGGAAGCAGCCCGAGGAGGTCGCCGTTCCGATCGTCTCGGGCTCGTTGGAGCCGTGGATGCGATAGAGCGAGGAGCCGAGATACATCGCGCGGGCGCCGAGCGGGTTTTCGATGCCCCCCTTCATGTGGCGCGGCAGATCGGGCCGGCGAGCCAGCATCTGGACCGGCGGCGTCCAATCCGGCCATTCCTTCTTGGCTGACACCGCGGTCGTGCCGGCCCAGGTGAAGCCGATGCGTCCCACCCCGATGCCGTAGCGGATCGCCTGGCCGTTGCCGGTCACGTAATAGAGCCGTCGCTCGGTCGTGTTGATGACGATCGTGCCGGGGCTGTAATTGCCGGCGAAGCCGACCGTGGTCTTGGAGATGGACGATCCGAAGGTGCTGAAGAGGCCGCGGCCTGGCGTGCTGAACAGGCCGCGGCCCGGCGCGCCGCCCGTGAAGCGCTCGTCATAGGATTGCGCGTGGGTCATTCCAGCCATGGCGAGCAGGGCGCCAGCCGCAAACGTGCCCGCCATCACATGGGACCGCATCGAACGGAACAAAATCGGACGGAACAACATGGTCTCGACTCCGTGTTTCGCAACCGTGCAATGATGCGGCCCAGAGAGGCCATAATTTGCTTTTTGCGGCAACGGCGAAGGCCGGCGCGGAGCCCGATCGGGCGGATTTTCGTCCGCGCTGTTGCGGTTGGGTCACGGTTGGGCGCCGCCGTGGAACAACCGGTGGGCGGCAATCACCGCGGCCGGGGATATATCGGCAGAGTGTTCGTCCAGTCTCAGGTGGCGCCGCGGATCACGCCGACCACGTTGGCCCTTTTCATGAGCCGGGCGTAGTACCTGTTCCACGCGGCGGTACGGCCCTCCGGCGTGAGCAGTCCGCGCCTCTCGGCAAGGATCATCCACGCAAAGCCCCACCACTCGGCCACCATGTTGCCGGTCGCGGGATCGGTCAGATCATACCCATTCTCGGTCGCGAGCCGGCAAGCGCGCTTCCACGTCAGGCGGTCGAGCAAGGCATGATCCTTGGCCGACAGGCTTTCGTCGTCGAAATCTTCCAGCGTGTAGCCCCAGATGCGCTTGCAGACCGCATTGAAGGCCCGGTCGATGCGCTCGTCGTCGCCGCACCTCCGTACCTTCTCGAGCTCTGCCGTATGGTCGGCGATCCGCGTCAATTCAGGGTAGACTCTTGCATTCTCGCCCATTTTTCTCACTCCACGCGTCCGGCGGGGTAGTGAGCCTACATGATTCGCGTTAAAATGTTCTTGATTTGTTCTTAGGCGCTCGTTTCGAGCCTGGCATGGGCCGAACGGCAAGCGCACGGGGCCGAAATCGACCGCGAGGCGGCTTGGTTGCCCGCCACCGGCGACCGGGCTTTCAGGGATTCCAAATGTCACCTGAATTTGAGCCGCGATCCACCCTTATGCCCTCAGGCAACACCCGGGGGTCATGAAAACGGGCTACAAGGTTTTGCTTCGTAAAAGTGGAAATGCCACATGGGTTAGGGGGATCCCGGTGGCTCGGGCGGGTGCGCTGGGACTCAGCGCGAAAGAGCGATCATTGAAAGGCGGCCATGGCCAAACAAGCAATGTCGAAACGGGAAATGCGCGCGGAGACCGAACGCCTCGTCAAAGAAGCGATGGAGCGGAAAGCCGTGTCCGTCACGCAGGTCGACGGCCGCATCGAGGAAAAATGCGGAAAATGCGGTGCGTCAAATCGCGTCTCGATGCCGCAAGGCCAGACGCGGGTGGAATACAAGTGCAAGGAATGCGGGCAGATACAAAAGACGATGTGAGAAGTCGGAGCCGACGATAGGCGCCTCCGAGTTCACTCCGGACTTTTTGGCCGGGCTTGCGGCGGCTGCGACAGCCCGTCTGGTCTGGCGGTCATGTGCGCGAGCGACGCAACACCGGCCAGCCGGGACAATTGCGGCCCGCCTGGACCGCGCTAGGCGGCGGCGTCGCTGGGGATTTCGCATTCCGTAACGGTGCGATTGCGCCCGCGATGCTTGGCCGCATACAGGGCGCGGTCGCAGCGTTCGAACAGGCTGGCGAGAGTCTCACCCGGTACGAATTGTGCGACGCCGATCGACACTGTGACGCTGGACAATTTCTTGCCGCTGGTGCGGCGCGTGACCTGGCGCTTGGAAATCGCCTGCCGGATGCGCTCGGCAACCGCCGAGCAAACGCGAAGATCCGCCCCCGGCAAAACGCCCGCGAGCTCCTCGCCGCCGTACCGGGCCGTGAGATCCCGCGCTCGCACGCCGTCCCGGAGAATCCGGGATATGAGCTGGAGCACCTCGTCTCCGAATTGGTGGCCGAATTCGTCGTTGAAACTCTTGAAGTGATCGATATCGAGCAGGAAAATGCTCAGCGGCTCCCCGCTTTCCATGGCCACGATCTGCGCATTGCGCAGGAATTCGTCGAGCGCGTGACGGTTGGCCAGCCCGGTCAAGGCATCGGTCTTGGAGCGCTGTTCCGCCGCCGCGAGATGGTTGCGGATGTTGTCGAGCTCCTGCAGGGACGCGTTGAAATGCGCCTGCAATGTCGTGGCGCGCGTCATGGCCTTCGTCAGCGCGCCAGTGAGATCCTGGATGATGGCGCGGGGGTCGGTGACATCCTGGGTCCGCGTGCCGACGCCGTCGAGCGCCTGAACATGCTTGCGATTGCCGGTGGTCGATGGCGCCAGGAAGCCTTGCGCGCTCGACAGCACCTGGCGAAGCTGGTCGGGAACCTCGCCGTGTGTTGCGTCCCAGTCGGTCTGTGCGCCGATATAGCTCAGAAACAGGCTGCGGTTGGTCGCGCCGTCGAACTCGCGCTTGTTCGCGATCAGGATGTTGATCGTCTTGTTGAGCTCGGGCATCGTACCAAGCGAGAACGTGAACCAGATCTCGAAATTCTGCGGCGTCGCCGGCACCTTGTGCTGCGCCATCAATTGCAGCGCGCGGCCCGCCATCGACGTCGCGTGCACGAAGTGGCTTTTATTGGTCGAGGCTGCATTCATGCCGTCTAACCCATCTGGCAGCTGCGCTACGGTTCGGGCCGTTGTTGCGCAACGTGCCGCCAACGCGACGTAGTTTGGTCACGGCTCGAAGTCTAAGGTTCAAAGCTTACCAATTCTACGCGCCGCCAAGTCTTGTTGATCGACGTGGTTCTGCGGGGATTTCCGGCGCCGGCACAATCAGCGCCCATTTCGGTTCAAAATGTAATCAATAGTTCATTAACGATGAGACCCACCGCACCGGGCAGGCGATTCCGGCCCCCCATCTCGCGAGGGAGCGGAAGCGTCCAGGCAGGAACGCTCGGTCCTGCGCCGATCGTGACGACGACCCTTTCCTGGACACCGCGGGCTAGGAAAGCCGCCGCAATTGCGATAAAAGAACTGATGAGAAGGATCACCCTTGCGCTTGTCGTCGCCGTGCTTCCGACATGGGTCGCGGTTGCCGAGGAGCCCGTTCAGCGGCCCGCAAAGCCCTTCGGTCCGCCGCGGCCCGTCAGTGGCAACGCGTGCGCTCAGTATGGTGCGGGCTACGTCAAAGTCGAAGGTTCGTCGACCTGCATCAAGATCGGCGGAAGCGTCAACGTCCAAGCCGGCGGCAGCGCCCCGCGCTAGGCGAAAAGATCAGGAAAAGATCAGTCTGTCGGTTCGCGTGACCCGAGCTCCGCCGCCAGCGCCGCGCTCGAGCGATAGCCGCTGTTCGAGGGCGCTTGGACGCGCGGGATGTAGCGCGTGGTCCGCTTGGCCCGGACCACGCAAGGGACGGCTTTCTCGGCCCCGGACGCGATCGCTTTGAGCATCGCGCGCTTGAAGGCGAGATCGCTCTGGCGCGCCCGGTACTCTTCCAATGTGACGGTCTCCACGATCGGACCGGTCGCATCCGGATTGCCCTTGCGGAGACCGAGCGCATTGAGCTTCCAGGAAATCGAGCCCGGCGTCCGGCGCAGCGCGTCGGCAATGCGTTCGGGCGGCATCCCCGACTGAAAGGCCGTGATCAGCATGGCCTCCTCGGCCGGTGTCCAGGCGCTATGGCGTTCTGGCTTGATGCGATTGCGCGGCATGGCGTGAGCCCGCGATGTCACGCCGCGGCCGGGATCGCGGTCCCGACGCCCAGCTGGTCCTCGAGGAAGTCGCGCAGGTCGCTGCGGCCGACCGGCTCGCCGAGCAGGCCGGCGATCTCGCGCGCGATGTCCTCGCTGGCGTCGCGCGCCGTGCCTTCCACCGGATTGAATTCGATCACCCGCTGCACGTCCTCGACCTGGCCGGTGAGGATGTCCCGGATGGTCTCGGCGCGCGACGTCGTGTCGGCGAGGTTGCGCTCGGCGAGGAAGTCAGCGCGCGCGCTTCGGCACAGAATGGCGAAGAAGGACTTGTCGAGGTTCATGGCTCGCTCTCCTGATTGCGGGAGCGAGATTACACCGTAAGGTGTTAAATGCAACACTTAAAAGTGTTAGACAGACATTTTGCAGGTGTTGATCGGGCGTTATGGCACAATCGGGGAATCGATCGATCTGCTGGGCGCCCGGATGACGGCGCATCGCCGCCACGCGCCGGCCGGGCAAGCCCCGCGAGGCGGCAGCCGGCGCGGGATTGCGACGGATCGGGCTGCCGCATCAAGCCGCGTTATGCCCCATCGGGACCGATGGCCCGCCACTCGCCGTCCGGGGCGATACAACTGCAGGTCGGCTGGGGTGCGGCCGCCGGGGAGGGGAGAGAGCGACAACGCGCAGCGCCCGCTACCTTACATACCTGCCGACGACCCGGTGGATTTTCGACCATTCCTTGCGCGGCAGCGTGAATTCGGATTTCTGCCCCTTGGGCGGGTTCCATTGCGCCACGTACCAGGCAGCGTCGGTCCAGCGCAGGAGATGCTTGATGGTCGATTTGGTCTCGCCTTCGGCTTCGCGGTAGAAGATGAAGGTTTCCTGCCGCATGGCCGGAAGATGAGGATTGATCAGGGCGATGTCGCCGGGCCGGAATTCCGGCATCATCGACTCGCCAATGATGATCACCCCATAACCGGCGGAAACATTTCGAAGCGGATCGGGGCGCAATACCCAATCAACCGGGTCGGTCGAAATGATCATCTGTCCCGGCCCCCCCTGCGCGGCGGCGTGGACCGGCAGGTCCTTCGTCTCGCCCACCAGCCCGGACGAGGCGATCGGCTGCTGCAAGCCTTGCGCGCCCGCCTCCGGGATAAGCTTGTCCAACGGGAGGGCGAGTTCTATTGCTAGTTTAGGGAAAAGGCGGCTGTGCTTGATGGTTCCCTTTTCGATCTTGTCGATCGTCTGCTGGGGCGCGCCGATGCGCCGGCCGAGCTCGGCCTGAGACCATCCCCGGGTTTCCCGGGCCGTGCGGATCAAGGCGGCCGCCGAATCTGCTGGGTTCTGCATCCGCCCATTATGACACCGACAAGTGTTAAATCCAACACCTCATCAACACCAAAAGTGTTGACGGTTAACACGGAAAAGTGTTATTACCCTCGCGGCAAAACTCAGGGGATGAAGCCATGGCCCTTTCGACACCAGCGCTGCTGCGCATGCGGCCCGGCCGGCCGCGCTCGGACAACGTCACGCGCGGCGCCGACGGCGTCAGCGACGGTGAGAGGGCGGCCGATATCGTGAAGGTCGCGAAGGCCTACCGCATGCGCGCCGGCGCCACGGAAGAGGACGCCTTGAATCATCTTCACGCCACCACCATCGGGATCCTGCACCGCCGCTGGCAGGCCGACCACGGCGAACCCTCGGGCATCTCGGAGAACCAGTATCGCGCGGCGCAGCGTTACCTCGGCTATGTGGTGGCGCATGCCCGCCTGCTCGGGATCCCGTCGCCCCATCCGCGCACGGTTGCGCTCCTGTTGGCGGGTTCCGGAAAAAGCTGCGAGCAGGATCCGCTTCCCGAATGGATCGCGATGATCCGCAGCCAGTTCCGCAACTGTCGGCGCGTCCTGCTCGATTGCGGCGCCTCGCTCGGGCTCGGCTCGCGCATCAACGCCATCGTCTATGCGGTCGTGGTCGAGGACCGCAAGCTCGGCGACCTTGCGCGTCAGGATATCCAGAATCTGCGCTGCGGGCTCAACGCGTTGGCGCGGTATTTCGGCTGAGGGAGAACGGTTTCCGGGGCCTTGCCGGCGGCAGGTGGACGGGCGTCACGCGGAAAGACGTCGGCCGGGATGCGCTAGGGCTCTTCCTCGAAAACGACGCTTCGGGTCGCCGCAATGACGGCCCGCATCGCGTCCGTCGGCTCGTTGAGGCTGACGAGATTATAGGACTGGGCAATCTGGATCTTGGTCTGGAGCTCGGGCAGGTGGTTGAGCGTCACGACGCTGGTTCGGCAGATTCCCAATGCGCCGCGATCCTGCTTGACGATCTGGGCGACCTCCTCGGAGCTCGTCACCTTGGTGGCCGAAGCCGTCATGCTCTGCCCATCGAGCAGAAAGACCTCGGTCGTGTGCTTCGTGCCGTGTCCGTCGCGCAACGCAACGATGTGAATCGGCAGGTCGGGCCCGCCGAGCGCGCGCCAATTGTCGATTTTCCCGCTCAGGATCTGCTTGAGCTTTGCCAGCGACACCGCACGGACTGGATTGTCCGGATTGACCGGGAAGGCAACGCGCGCTTCGCTGATGCGGAATTCCTGCAGGCGGCCAAAAGGCAGGTCCGGGCGCGCCTTTCGCAAGGGCGCGACGATGCTTGCCAACGGCGCCGATACCATTGCGAGATCGGTCTCGCCCTTGAGCAGGGCAAGGAGTCCCCCGCCTGCCGTGTCGACGGTGAGGTTCAGCTTGTGGCCCGTCAGCGCCTCGATCCTGGTCCGGTACGGCGCCATCACCTCGTTGGCGAAACCCGCCGAGCCTTGGATGGAGAGGGTCTCCGCCGATGCGGTGCCGGCGCACGACGCGGCGAGGCATCCGATGCCGGCCACGGCCCCCGATACGGCGCGCCACCATGAAATCTTCACTGGAACGTCTCCTCGCCGGAGGCCGTGAGCTGCAGATTGCTGGCGGCCAGCATGGCAGGAAGGAGCTTAGGATAGATTAATGGGCGGTACCCCGATCCGCGGGCGGGTGTCCGGCGGCGGCCGACCGGTGGAGGACGGTTACTAAAGCCACAAAGGTTAGGTCCGGGCGTGGCGAGATCCGACGGCGGCAGTTGCGAGCCGCCGCTAAAATCCAAGCCTGGGGAGGAACGGAACGACGGAGGGCTGCATTTATACAATCGGGCCGCTTGGCGCCCGAACGCGGTAGCAACGCCCGGATTTTCAGGTGCTACCGATAGTGACCGGAGAGGGCAGCATGCGTGCAGCGTCGACCTTGCTTGGCCACGTCGTTCTGACTGCGGCGCTCGCCGCGCCCTTGTGTCTCGCCGAGACGGTTCCGGCCGCCGCCGATCCGGCCGCGCCGCTCACCCCATTCACCACGTCCATCACCTGTCTCGCCAGCGCCCCGGACAAGACGCAAAATCCCTTCACATGTTCGGCTTTCGTCGCCACCCCAAAGCCGGTCGTCATCGACTTCGTCTCGACCAGCTGCGGGATCTCGGGGGCGGTCACGGTGGTGACACCGCCCGTCTTCATGGGAGTTTTCCGCATCGAGCTCGCGGTCGGCTCGGTGGGGAATGGCAACACCACCTATGAGCTGAATGCCGGGGCGGGGCCGTCGACGGGCGATTCCGTTTTCGCGTCGCAAGTTAAAATAGGCCAGCGAATCGGGACCTTCTACGGCACGTCCCAGCTCGTTCGCATCTTCGCGGGCGCCGGCGCGACGCTCACCGCCACCGTGAATGGCAGCAGCGTCGGCATCACGGCCGGCGGCGTGACCGGCGGGAACGTGCAGTGCACGGTCGTGCTTTCCGGTCAGGCGGTCCCGAACAACTTCTGAGCCGGGTTCATCGTCGTCGCAGGCGGCCAGCATCGCCGGCCGCGGCCTAGAAGGCGTCGAAGGCTTGCACCGGCAGGTTCTTCGCGCCGGACATGAGATCCATTGTGGAGCTGACGGAGGCGCGATGTTGCTCGGACGCGTTGGTGGCGCCGAAGCGGCCGCCGATGAAAACGGCTGCGCCCATGACCAGCATCGTGGCCGTGACGATCGTGACCTTACGCATGGACCCCTCCTGGAATGGCCGGATGCACCGGCCTGCCCCTGGTAGTCGCCGGCCAGCCGCAACGGGTTCAAGCCGCCTCGGGGGTTACGGAAGACGGCCACCGCCCCCCGCGGCACCTGACCGATGCCGGCATCCTTTCGGGATCGATACAATCTTAATCAAGGGTTTAGATCATCCTTCTAAAGTTTGCGCGATGCTGCCCGTCGGTTGTCCTCGCCGTCCGGCTGTGGACCGACAGGAAATCTTCATGCGCGGATTTTTCGACGGTTGGCTCGAGGTCATGCGCTTCGCATGCGAGGCACAAGGCGTGATCGCGATGCGCGTTGCCCTGATGGCCGAAGGCGGGCCGCAAGCGGCGGCGGAAGCGCACCAGATGGTTGCCGAGAAGCTCGGCGCTTTCGCCGAGGGCCAGGCGGCGGCCGCGCAAGCGCTGGCGCAGGGGGAGGGGCCCTGGGTCGCCGCGCAGCGTGCCTATGCGCCGATCCGCCGTGACGTGCACGACAACAGCTGTCGTCTCTCGGCCGCGCCGCATTGACGGGTTTGGCGGTTTTGGCTCGCCGCGAGCCGGCCCATCGAGCCCCTTCGATCCGCCCCATTCGGAACAATTTTAGCCATTCGCCGCAATTGATCTTATTGTTTTTGAATTAGATTTGACGTCATCACACGGGGAGACCAAGCGATGACGATCTTGATCCGTTGCCTGCGGCGCCTGACGCGTGATGTCGCCGCGTCCACGTCCGCCATGGAATACAGTGCGTTCGGCTTTTGAATCGGCCGGGCCTCGAAGCCCATGAACGCTTCAGGCCGGGCCCAGGGGCCGCGGCGGCGCGCGGTCTCATCCGCGCGTTTTTTTTGAAATCTAGCGACTAAAAATGACGACGGCCGACTCCGGCTTGGCCGGCATCGGCGGATGAATGCCCACGCCGCCCGGTCGTCATTTTTTCCGTTCCGAGCTTGCCATGGCTTCTTTGCCGATCCGCTCGGCCTCCGCCTGCTCTTTCCGGCCAAGCAGGTTACCCAGCGATCCGTCGATCACCAGGACTGTCGCCAGCCAGGCGATGACGAAATTGGCAAAGAACAGGCACAGGAACACCAGGAGGCTGAGGCCGGATGACGAATGCTTCTCGACAAAATAGCCGATCACTGCGCTCACGACGGCGCCGATGACCACGAAGGTCACGTAGATGATAAGTCCCCACATGGCATCCTCTCGAGATGTGTTTCGGTTCCGGCAGAACCGCGTTCCGTCAAAATATCGGTGATCGCGCCGGCTGCCCGCCAGCCTGTCGCCAACGTATCATGAACGTCGCAAGCGACGAAGCCGGCCCGCCGGGCCGGCCCCTCATGTCATGGCATAATCCACGTCGTCCGGGCAATAATTTCCGGCGTCCGCATGCCGAAATCGGCGGCGCCGCAGAGGAGATGCCGAAGGAACCGGTGCGCGTTGCGCCGGTCCGCGCTTAGCCCTTGGTGACGATCGGGGGCGGAGCTTTCGGGGATTTGCCGGCGCAGGCGGCCAGGCTCAGAACGGCCAGTGTGGCCATTGTGGCGACGAGAATCTTCTTCATGGAAAGCCCCTTGCCCTCGAGAAAATCGCACCCGGCAAAAACCCTAGTGACGGCTCGCCCGGCCCACTAGTGCGGGAAAGCCACAGTGGATGACCAAATCATGCTGTTTTACGGCCTGCCGCCTGGCCGGTAGCCGGGCAGCCAGCGGGCGCTCGCGACGTCGGCGATGTCGGGGCAGGGCGCGACGACCGGCTGTGCGAGATGGGTTTCGGTGAGATCGTGAGTCCGGTGAATTTCGGCTCCTCGCCGATGGAGCCGCCGCCGCTCGACAGATGCTCCTGCGAAGACGACAGCGGGACTAGTAAGTAACACCGACAGTAAAGCCGCGCGTCCACATCAACTGGACCTTCTTTTTGACACCGGCATACAAGAACTCGAACCGTTTGGGGAGCCCAGCAGGCGAGGACACTTGGAGGCAAGCCCCGCTTGCCGACAGATCGATGACCGTGCAGTCGATCACCGGCTTTTTCGGATCGATAATGATCTTGCCCGTCTTAGACATCATGCCTTGCGGCCGGACGCGGACAAATCGGCGATCTTCGCTCATACGTCACCTCGAACGCGACGTGAGATCCCGGATAAGCGTATAAAACAAACGTGGAGAGATTCTTAATGAAGATGGATGCCTTTTCGTGGCCCATCTCGGAACTCCAGGCATGTCCGCTCTTACGTCCGCTCCTGAGGGTAACGCAGACTCGAAGTGCTCGGTCCAGGATTTCCGAGTCTGACCCGCAACGGAGTCAGTCGCGACGCATGTAAAACTTGCGCTCGTCCTGGTGCGTGGTGCGAAACCCGAGGCGTTCGTAGAGCCGGAGAGCAGGATTGGTCTTTACTACTCCGAGAGTGACCGCCTGGCCGGTTCGCGCTGCCTCTCCAATCAAGCCTTTGACTATCTCCGTGCCAATCCCCTGCCGCCGCAAAGCGGCGTCTACAAACAACTGGCCGAGGAACAGCGCGTCGTCTTTCACGAAGCTCTGCAGCCAACCAATATCCGTCCCGTCGAGTGTAATGACCCGAACCTGCGTCACGTCCCAGCGCTGACGGAAGTCAGCCACTTGAGCCTCCATGTTCAGGTTCAACTCCCTAATGATGTTTTCCATCCCCTCAAAATAGAGGTGCGCGCAATAGTCGAAGTCTTCGGGGCGAGACGGTCTGAGAACCGTTCGTGTGGTCAGGTGGTCGGTCACGGATCAGCGCTCGCGGTGGCCGGAGATGGGGAAGGAATGCCACCAACCACCTCTTGCGTTCAAGCAAATACCTCTGATGTCCGGTTGTGGCCCTGAACGGACGTAGCAGCCGCACCGACCTCCGCGGTCGCTTGTTGGCCCAACGCGGAAGTCCCGCGATGTCCGCTTTCGCTCCGCTGTCAGAGGCATAGCGGACGTCAAGCGCGCGCCCTGATCCGTGGCATCCGATTTATGAGTGCACGCCCTCATTGACGGTGCGACTTGCCCCATTTTTGCTTTGTATGTGCGGCCAACTTGCCGAACTTTGCGGGCGGGGCCGCAAGAACTGTTTTGTTCGCGTGGGCAAAGGGGGGATCGATCTTGGCGCGCCTTATTGTCGTATCGAATCGCGTGGCGGTCCCCGGCGGTGATGTCGGTAGCCAGGTGGGCGGCCTCGCGGTCGCGGTGCGTTCGCTCCTCAAACGTCAGGGCGGTATCTGGTTCGGCTGGAGCGGAATGGTCTCGGCCAACGAGGATGTGGCGATCACGACTGCTCGGCACAGCGACATATCCTACGTCGTCACCAGCCTCGCAAAATCCGACTACCAGGAATATTACAACGGTTTCGCCAACCGGGTCCTGTGGCCGATCCTGCATTATCGGCTCGATCTTGCCGAGTATTCGCGCCGCGATCTCAGCGGCTATCGGCGGGTCAATGCCCAATTCGCCAGCCAGTTGGACGCTCTTCTACAGCCGGACGACGTCATCTGGGTGCATGACTATCATCTCATTCCGCTCGCCCAGATGCTCCGCGAGCGTGGCCGCCGGAACCCTATCGGCTACTTTCTGCACGTTCCGTTTCCGCCGCCCGACATCCTCACCGCGCTGCCCAACCACGACTGGCTGATTCCGCAATTGGGCGCCTACGATCTGATCGGCTTCCAGACCGAGAACGACGCGGCGAATTGCGCGCGCTATTTCGAGCGTGAATGCGGATTTCGCAAGCACGCGAAGTTCGCCTATCAGGTGGGCGAGCGATCCGTGCGTTTGGGCGTTTTCCCGATTGGCGTGGAGACGGCTGAGTTCAGCCGTCTGGCGCGACGCGCCGTGCGCTCGCCGCTGGTCTCCGACGTGCTGGAGAGTCTCGCGGGGCGCGCGATGGTGGTTGGCGTCGACCGGCTCGACTATTCCAAGGGCCTGGTGCAGCGCCTGGATGCGTTCGAGCGCTTCCTCGCGATCCATCCCGAGTGGCGCCACAAGGTCACGTATCTGCAGATCACGCCGAAGAGCCGCTCGGAAATTCAGGAATATGCCGATTTGGAGCGCACGATCGGCCAGGCTGCGGGCCGCATCAACGGCGCTTATGGCGAAGCCGCATGGACGCCGATCCGTTATGTCAATCGCCCCTACAGCCGCAGCGCTCTGGCGGGCCTCTACCGTTCTGCCTGCGTGGGATTGGTCACGCCGCTGCGCGACGGCATGAACCTGGTCGCCAAGGAATATATCGCCGCCCAGGATGCCGAGAACCCCGGCGTGCTCATCCTGTCGCGCTTTGCCGGAGCGGCGGCGGAATGCGGCGCGGCGCTGATCGTCAATCCGTATGATCCCGAGGCGGTCGCCGGCTCGATCGCGCAGGCCCTCACCATGTCGCCGGAAGAGCGGAAATCGCGTCACGAGACGCTCTTCCGCGTTATCAGCGCGAACGACCTGACATCCTGGGGCGAACATTTCCTCGCTGCCCTGACGGAGCCGGCGGAGTTGCGGTTTGAGGATGAAAAGCTCGGCCTTGCGCCCGAACCGGATGCCTGGGAGCAGGGCGCAGAACATGACGTGTTCCAAGCCACACGTGCGGGCGGGATATCGTCCGCGTCGGGCCCGAACCAGATCTGAGATGATGTCCGCTGTGTGACGCACCAGGCCGGCGGACGATCGTCCGCCGGCCGTGCCAAGACCTCTTCCACGTCGCTATGCCACCGCGTGCGGCGAAGCGACGGCGCTCCGTGTCTCGCCGGTCTTCCGCAGCGCGAATTGCGCCGCCAGCGCGAGGCCGAACACCACGCAGAATGTCGCCCCGCTCGAAACGAAGTGCAGCTTGGCGGCCGTCCAGGCGGAGTCCGGATAGGACGGCACCGCGAGCAGAAACGGGAGCAGCATCAGGAGGGTGAAGGACGCGAAGCCGAAGCAGTTCAAGACGCGCCAGAGGATCGTCTCGGTCGAATGGACGATATCGGGCAGGTCGGGGCAGATCTGCCGGTCGAGATAATAGGAGATGTAGACGCACACCAGCGCCGGGCCGAGACCCCATTTCATGAGCTCCGAGTACAGCGTGACGAGGTTCTTGTGCTGGACGAACTCCGGGCTGCCCCAGACATAGACCGCGATTGTCAGGCCAGCGGGTCCCGCCAGGAAAGCGACCACGAAGGTCCAGCAATAGGTGGCGAGATGCGACTGGCCGGCGTCGCTCGCGAATGAGCTCGCCAGCAGCCGCAGCAGCAGCACGACGATGATGGCCACGCCGTAATTCGAGAGCGAATACATGACCCACCTCATGGCGAGGTCGGGGTCCTGCGCCGGGTTGAAGTCGGCGCCGGTCGCCAGGTCGTAGCCGATCGCCGAGGCGTGCACCCCGATATAGACCGATCCCATGAGCGCGATCACATAGATGATCCAGTAGCGCAGGGGATTGTCGGGCACCTGGTCGGAGAGCCTGATGCCGAACTTTCGGGCTTCGGCGCCCAGCGCCTTGCGCGAACCGTTCCGGTAGATCAGGTAGCAGGCGACCAGCCGGGAAAAGCGGTTGTGAAGCCCGTTGACGGTGCTGGTCAGATCCGAGGCATCGATGTTCGTGTCGGTGCCCGCCTTCCAGTTGCGCATGGCCGGAGCGGCCCGCCGGAAATCGGCGGCCAACGTGTCGAACGCAAAGCTGTCCTCGGTGAAGAAAGTCGCGTCGCCGCCGCCGTCCAATCCCTGCGTCAGCCACCACTTCATGTAGGCGGTCTCCGCCCATTTACGGTCGGGCGTATTGGTGTCCTTGCCGAAATCCTGCTGGGTCACCACGCCGTTCGAGGCGGCGATCACCTCGG